>CATIYQ010000039.1 GCA_949739465.1 uncultured Peptococcaceae bacterium
GGCGGAAGTCCGCTCCAGCGGTTATGGGGTGGTAACGCCAAGACTGGAAGAAATGTATTTGGAGGAACCGGAACTTATCAAGCAGGGCGGTCGTTTTGGGGTGAAACTTCGCGCTAACGCTTCCAGCTTCCATATTATCCGCGCCAATATTTCTACAGAAATCACACCGTTAATCGGCACGGAAAAGCAATGCGAAGAGCTGGTAAAATACATCTTAAGTGAGTTTGAAGACGACCCGCAAAAAATCTGGAGCACCAATATTTTCGGCAAATCTCTTCATGAATTAATGCAAGAGGGGATTCAAGGTAAACTCTACCGTATGCCGGAAAATGCCCAGGCAAAATTGCAGGAAACCTTGCAGCGTATTGTCAATGAAGGCGGCGGCGGTCTTATCTGCATCGTGTTATAGGAGGCGGCGATATTATGATAGATATTGTTTCTCCCTATGAAGAATTTGCTGTAAAAACGCCCTATCCGGAAGTGAAAATTGTTCAGCAAAACCCTGTCTATGGACAAATGATGCTGGACAATATGGGTGGCAGCGTATCAGAAATGTCTGCGGTAGCGTTATACTTTTACAGTCAATTGATGACAGAAAAAGAGCCTGTTGTTGCTCAGACCTTTCATCGAATTGCCATTACGGAAATGCACCATTTAGCCATATTTGGGGAATACGCCAAGCTTCAAGGGGAAAATCCCCGTCTTTGGTCGCAAACCAATAACGGCAAGTTTTATTGGACGCCGGGATATTTGAATTATTTTTATGACTTAAAGGATATTCTCCGCAATGCTCTTGCCGGCGAAGAAAACGCCATTCGGAAGTATCAAAATCAGTTGGATATAATAACGGACCCTTATATGATAGACAGCTTACAACGGATTATTGTTGATGAAGAGTCTCATGTGAAGATGTTCAAATGGCTCATTTACAAATTTGCCTAAAACAGGGAAGGGGCAAAGCTTCTCAAGAGGACAGTTTTACACTGTCCTCTTTTTTGAATTCATGCTTGTATTTCATGCCGCTTTTTGCTATAATCAACCTAATATAGAGCAGAAACACTGTTTTATAGAGAAAAATCATGAAATTGTCAAATGAAAGGAGTTATTTTGTATGGAAAAGAAAGACATCAAAGTTGGTTTGGTGGGCTTGGGTACTGTTGGCTTAGGAGTGGCAAAGGTGTTGTCAACCAACAGTGACGTTATTGCCAAAAGGGTAACTCCCATTTCATTGAAACGGATTGTGGATAAAAATGTGACGGCTGCCAAAGAAAAAGCAGCAGAAATCGGTTATTCTCCTGAAATCGTGACAGACGATTTTAACGATATTTTAAATGACGGGGAAATTTCTGTTGTTGTCGAACTTATCGGCGGCATTCATCCTGCTTATGAATTTATCAAATCTGCCTTATTGGCAGGGAAAAATGTAGTGACAGCCAACAAAGACTTAATGGCGTCTTTAGGCGGCGAGCTACTTCATGTTGCAGAGGAACAAGGCAGAGATTTGATGTTTGAAGCAAGCGTTGCAGGGGGGATTCCTATTTTGCACGCGTTAAAGGAATGTCTTTCCGGTAACAAAATCCAAAAGATTATGGGTATTGTTAACGGCACTACGAACTTTATCTTAACTCAAATGTCTCAGACAGGGGCAGACTTTGCCGCCTGTCTTGCCGAGGCGCAGCAATTGGGCTATGCGGAAGCTGACCCAACCAATGACATTGAAGGTTTTGACGCTGCTCGAAAAGTAGCAATTTTAGCGTCTATTGCTTTTAACAGCCGTGTGGTTGATACGGACGTTTATGTAGAAGGTATCAGCAATATTCAGGATATTGATATTAAGTATGCACGGGAATTGGGCTATGGCATTAAAATGCTGGGTATTGCCAAAGAAGACAACGGGGAAATTGAAGCACGGGTACATCCCGCATTGATTCCGTTGCAACATCCTCTTGCTTCTGTAAACGATTCTTTTAACGCGGTATTTGTGACTGGCGACGCTGTAGGCGATACCATGTTTTATGGTCGCGGCGCAGGGGAGCTGCCAACGGCAAGCGCAGTGGTTGGCGACATTATGGAAAGCGCCCGTAACATTTGCCAAGAAGTAACAGGCAGAATTGCTTGTACTTGCTTTGAAGAAAAACGTATCAAGCATATGAATGAAACCATTTCTAAATATTATATTCGTCTTGCAGTTATGGATGATCCTGGTGTTTTGTCTCGCATTACCAAGGCTTTTGGGGATAACAATGTCAGTCTTTCCTCTGTTATGCAGAAAGGTCACAACAACAAACAGGGGGACGCGGCACAAATCGTTTTGATTACGCATACAGTATTAGAAGAGAATGTCCAAAAGGCACTGGCAGAGGCGCAGGAATTGGATTGCTTGTATGAAATCAAATCTCTGATTCGGGTAGAAAAACAGTAGTTGAGGTTGTTGATATGATAAAAGTACAAGTTCCTGCTACCAGCGCTAATATGGGACCCGGTTTTGATACCTTGGGGGTTGCCTTATCCTTCTACAACACTATGGAAGTGGAAGAGACGGATAAAGATGTTGTGGTGGAGGTAAGCGGGGAAAAGCCTCAGATGTTGGTAAATCCTAAACATCACCTCATCGTAGAAACCATAGATAAACTGTTTCAGTTAGCGGGAACGGAACGAAAAGGTTTGCATTTGACTTGCGATAATGCTATCCCTTTTGCCAGAGGGCTGGGCAGTTCTTCTGCTGCCATTGTATCGGGGTTATACGGCGCAAACGCCTTATTGCAAAACGCGTTTTCCGAAGCTGATTTAATTAAAATTGCCACAGAGATTGAAGGGCATCCCGATAATGTGGTTCCTGCTATTTGTGGTGGTTTTACCGTAGCTTGTCAGGAAGATAGCAGTGTACGTTATGTAAAATGTTCTGTTCCTAAACAGATTGTGGCAGTGGTGGCTATTCCTGATTTTAAGCTCAGTACAGCGAAAGCCCGAGCAGTCTTACCGCAGGATGTACCAATGAAAGACGCCGTGTTTAATATGAGTCGCGCTGCTATGTTGGTGGCGGCTGCCCTTCAGCAGGATTTTCATTTATGGGGGAAGATGATGGAGGATAAACTTCATCAACCCTATCGTTTTCCTCTGATTCCCGGGGCGGACGAGGTCATAGCCAATGCCAAGGAAGCAGGCGCAATTTCTTGCGTGTTAAGCGGCGCGGGACCAACGATGATTGCCTGGGGGACGGAGGATAAGAGCTGCGCTGTGGCTGAAGGGATGAAGCAGGGCTTTGCTGCGGCGGAGATTTCTTGCGAGACAATGGTTTTAACCGTTGATAATCAAGGGGCAGTAATTTTGCCTTAAGTTTGAGATATAAGGAGGGTGCATATGGCACTGATTGTTCAGAAATTCGGCGGAAGTTCTGTGGCTGACGCTGAGAGAATCAAACGGGTCGCAAAACGGGTGGTAGAAGCTGCTGGGACAGATAACTCTGTGGTGGTTGTTGTTTCTGCTATGGGGGATACTACTGATATTTTATTAGATTTAGCGAGACAATTAAACGAGCATCCCCAGCCGCGTGAAATCGATATGTTAATGGCGACGGGGGAACAACAGTCTATCGCGCTTCTTGCTATGGCAATCCAGGCTATGGGGAAAGACGCCATTTCTCTGACCGGTTTGCAAGCAGGGGTGATGACAGACGGCGTATCCAGAAAGTCTAAAATTTTATCTATTGACTGCCATCGGGTAGAAGAAGAATTGGAACAAGGGAAAATTGTAGTAGTTGCCGGTTTCCAAGGCGGAGACGAACACGGGGAAATCAACACCTTGGGCAGAGGCGGCTCCGATACCAGTGCTGTGGCTCTTGCAGCTGCTTTAGACGCAGACGTTTGCGAGATTTTCACCGATGTGGACGGCGTGTATACCACCGACCCGAGAATCGTGTCTAAGGCAAGAAAAATTCCTGTTATTTCTTATGATGAAATGCTGGAAATGGCTTGTGCAGGGGCAGGGGTATTGCAGCCTAGAAGTGTAGAGTTGGCAAAACAATTTGGTGTGAAAGTTCATGTTCGCAGTAGTTTTAACTATAACGAAGGAACCATTGTCCAGGAGGTAAGTGAAATGCAAAAAGAATTAGAAAAAAGTATGGTTGTAAGCGGTGTCGCTTTAGATGATAACGTATTGCAGGTAACGGTATTTGATACTCCTGATGCGCCGGGCACTGCCAGCAAATTATTTACAGCCCTTGCTGACGCCAGAATCAATGTAGATATGATTGTGCAAAGTGGTAACAGAACAGAAAAAGAAAACGATATGTCCTTTACTGTAAGTTCTGATGATAAAGATAAAGTTATTGCAACTTTAGATAAAGTTGTACCAGAAATTGGCGCCTCTTCTTACACCTTGACAGAAGGTTTTGGTAAAGTTTCCATTATTGGCGCAGGTATGATTACCAACCCCGGTGTTGCTGCCAGAATGTTCCAGGTGTTGGCTGAAAAACAGTGCAACATCAAATTGATTTCCACCTCTGAAATTAAAGTATCCTGTCTCATTGATTTGGCAGACTGCAATGCAGTGATTGCTGCTTTACATACTGCTTTCGGTTTAGATGCAGAATAATCTTTTTTTGCACCAAATCCGAAGGAAGTACATAATATAAAATATCAAGAATATATTGCCTTCTTATTCTGATTGTCCTATCTTGACAAGGGAATGAGAAGGCAATATAATAAATATTGCTGTCGGGGCGTAGCTCAGTTTGGCTAGAGTGCTACCTTGGGGTGGTAGAGGTCGCTGGTTCAAGTCCAGTCGCTCCGACCATATGAAGAAGCCTTTGCATATTTTTATTGCGGAGGCTTTTTTCTTTTGGAAATCTTGTTTTTCTTCTTGCTTATTAACTGGGAGTGTGCTACTATATTTATAGATAAAGAGTTAGCGTGGAAAGTGGGTTTTGCCCACTTTTTACTTTTATCCAAATAAAAATCTGAGAATCAGATAAGCGAGGGGAAGAAATGGCAAAGGAAAACAATGTAACCTCCCTGGTAACGACGTTAGCCGAACAAGTGGGACAAGAGTTGGGCTGTGAAATCGTTGATGTGGAATATCAAAAAGAAGGCAGCGAGTGGGTCTTACGCATCTATATCGACCGTGAAGAGCTTGGCGTTGACCATGAATTGTGTCAGGCATTCAGTCATAAAATTGATACGTTACTGGATGAAAAAGACCCTATCCCCACAGAATATTTGCTGGAGATTTCTTCTCCCGGTATTGAACGACCGCTGAAGAAACCGGAGCATTTTAATAAATTTGCCGGGGAAACTGTGAATGTAAAACTCTATGCGGCTTTTGATGGGAAAAAGCAATGGCAAGGGAAACTTTTGGGATATGAAAATAACCAGGTTGGCATAGAAGTGAAGGGCAAAGCCCTTTGGCTGGACGTGGAGACTATTTCCAAGGCCCACTTGGTAGCAGAGTTTTAAGCGTATATGATTCAGATTAAAAATAGAATAGGAGAGGGGAATAACAATGAATTTAGAATTTATCGAAGCATTGCGGGATTTGGAAAAAGAAAAGGGTATTGATGCCGATGTGTTGATTGAAGCCATTGAAGCCGCCTTAATTTCCGCTTATAAAAAGAACTTTGGTTCTTCTCAAAATGTACGGGTGGAAATCGACAAGGAATACGGCGATGTCCATGTTTATTTCCGTAAAACTGTGGTAGCGGAAGTAACCGACGACCGCAATGAAGTGTCTCTCGCAGAAGCACAGGAATTAGACCCGGAATTTGAAGAAGGGGACTTATTGGAATCGGAAGTAACACCTCGTTCCTTTGGTCGGATTGCTGCCCAAACTGCCAAACAGGTAGTAGTACAGCGGCTCAGAGAAGCGGAACGAAACATGGTTTATGACGCTTATATCGGACAAGAGGGAGATATCGTCAACGGTATTGTGCTTCGTCAGGAAAATAAAAATGTTTATGTGGACTTAGGAAAAACAGAAGCTCTGATGCTGCCTTCCGAACAAATTTCTACGGAACGGTATCGGACCGGTGACAGAATGAAATTCTACATTTTGGAAGTAAAGAAAAATAATAAAGGACCACAAATCTTTGTTTCTCGTACTCATCCTGGACTCTTAAAGCGGTTGTTTGAAATGGAAGTGCCGGAAATCTATGACGGCACGGTAGAAATCAAATCGGTAGTAAGAGAAGCTGGCGCTCGGTCCAAAGTAGCCGTTTATTGCGCTGATGAAAATGTAGACCCTGTAGGGGCTTGCGTTGGTGCAAAAGGTATGCGGGTACAGGATATTGTCAATGAATTGGGCGGGGAAAAAATCGAAATTATCCGTTGGGACGAAGACCCTATCATCTTTGTCAGCAACGCGTTAAGTCCGTCTAAAGTGGTATCCGTTGATATTTATCCGGAGGAAAAATTTGCTAAAGTTGTAGTGCCTGATTATCAATTGTCTCTTGCTATTGGCAAAGAAGGGCAAAACGCTCGTCTGGCGGCGAAACTAACTAACTGGAAAATCGATATCAAGAGTGAAAGCCAAGCGGCAGAAGAAGCAGAAAATCAACAGTCGGATATGCTTGACCAAGAAGTTATGGTTGAAGCAGACGAGATGGAGGAATAGTTTTGAACAAAAAACCTTTGCCTCAGCGTATGTGCGTGGGGTGTCGGGAAATGAAAGAGAAACGAGAGCTGATTCGCGTGGTAAAAACGCCGGAAGGTGAGATTACCATCGACGCGACGGGGAGAATGAACGGCAGAGGTGCTTATCTTTGTCCTCATGAGGATTGTTTGCAAAAGGCGGTAAAGTCCAAAGGACTGGAACGGGCATTCAAACAACAAATCACAGCGGAAATCTTTGCTTCGTTAAAGGAGCGTCTGGGTCAACATGAATGAGGAGAAAATAAAAGCCCTGTTGGGCTTTGCCCAGAAGGCGCGTAAGGTTATTTCCGGGGACGATATGGTCATTGCTGGTATGAAAAAGAAACAGGTATTCTTTGTGGTGTTGGCGATGGACGCTTCCGAATATGTAGGAAAAGAAGTACGCTACTATGCGGAAAAGTATCAAATCCCATTGATAGAGGGGTTTGATAAGGGGACATTAGGGCTGGTTATCGGAAAATCTCCACGGGCTGTTTTGGGTGTAACGGATAAAAATTTTGCAGCGGGTATGCAAAAGAGCATTTCTGCGGTATAATATATGTTTAGAGGGCTATATTGGCTTTGGATAGAAGAGGAGTGGTTTCATTAATGGCAAAAGTAAAAGTATATGAATTGGCAAAGGAATTAAATTGCGACAGCAAAACCATTATCCAACAATTAGATAAAATAGGTTGCGTTGTAAAGACCCATATGAGTGTAGTTGAGGAAAACTTTGCAGCAAAAATCCGAGAAAAATTTGCAGCAGGCGAAATCAAGAAGTCCACAGGTGGTAAAAGTAAATCTGTGGAGGAAAAGAAACCGACAAACGACGGCTTCGTACCCCGTGTGGTAAGAATCCCTAAAGCTGCAGCAATGGAAGAGGCGGCAGCGGCAGCAGAACAGGAACATAAAGACGTTATAAATCCTGCCGAAAGTGGAGAAACTGCTGCTTCCCCAGAAGAAAAAAAGGAAACAGAAACGGTTCAAAAGATGGCTGTGGCAGAGCAACCTAAAATTGAAAAATCTGTTGTATCTCCAAAAGAGGAAGAAAAACAACCTTTGCCAAAGGAAAAAACAAACCAAACTCCTTCTATGCAAAAAGAACAAAAAGAGAATCGTTTTCAAACGAGCAGACCCGGGGAAAAAACGGAACAAGGCGGTAAGGGTCCTGCTCCTGTTGGTGATAGAAAATTCCAAGGTCAGAATGATAACAGAGGAAAGACTTTTAACAACAATAGCCGTCCCTTTCATAAAGACTTTACCGGTAAGGATAAGGATGCAGACGATAATAAGTCTTTCCATAATAACAGAGCCGGCGGTAACAGAGGGGCGAAGCCTGGCAGTAATGCGCCCGGCGTGATGCCGGGTACGAAATATACCCCGACGCCCGTAGAGAAACAGGCAAGTCGTAAAGGTGACAAAAAGCAATATAAAGACAAGGAAATGGGAAATAACCGTCGCAACAACTATGGCGGCGATAAGGAAATCCGTTGGAAATCCAATAAAAAACAGAAGCAGGTAAAACAACAAATGCCACCAGTTATACCAAAGAAAATTATTATCGGAGAAACCATTATTGTCCAAGAATTAGCTAAGAGTATGGGAAAAACCGCTGCTGAGCTAATTAAGAAATTATTTGGTTTAGGTGTTATGGTAACGGTAAACCAGGAAATCGACTCTGACACCGCTATCCTGTTAGGGGAAGAATTCGGCATTACCGTAGAAGTACAAGTGGATAAGGCCATGGAAATCATGGAGGATGTGGAAGATGCAGCAGACACCTTAGTGGAACGTCCGCCGGTAGTTACGGTCATGGGACACGTAGACCATGGTAAAACTTCTCTCTTAGACGCCATTCGGGAAGCCAATGTTATCGCTACCGAAGCGGGCGGCATCACCCAGCATATTGGGGCATATCAGGTGGAAATTAACAATAAAAAAATTACCTTCTTGGATACGCCCGGTCATGAAGCCTTCACGGCAATGCGCGCTAGAGGCGCTCAGATTACAGACGTTGCCATTCTGGTTGTAGCGGCAGACGACGGTGTGATGCCCCAAACCGTAGAAGCCATTGACCATGCGAAAGCTGCAGGCGTACCGATTATCGTGGCAATTAACAAAATCGATAAGCCCGGCGCTAACCCTGATAAGGTAAAACAGGAATTGACCGAGTATGGCTTAGTCGGTGAAGATTGGGGCGGCGATACCATTATGGTGCCGATTTCCGCCAAGAAAGGGGAAAATATTTCTCAATTATTGGAAATGGTGCTTTTGGTAGCGGAAATTGCCGAATTAAAAGCTAACCCAAATCGAAATGCCCGAGGGACTGTTATCGAATCTCAATTGGATAAAGGCAGAGGTCCTGTGGCAACCTTATTGGTACAGAAAGGTACCTTGAAGGTGGGCGATAATATCATTGCCGGGGCGGTCTTTGGGAAAGTTCGTGCCATGATGGATGATAAAGGCAGACGGGTAAAAGTAGCGACACCTTCTACGCCGGTAGAAGTATTGGGCTTCTCCGAAGTGCCGCCGGCAGGGGAAATCTTCTTATCGGTGGAAGATGAAAAATCTGCTCGTATGGTTGCTTCTCGTCAACACGCCAAACGTCGGGAAGACGAAATGCGTAAATCCTCTAAAGTCAGCTTAGACGACCTCTTCAAACAAATCGAACAAGGGGAAATCAAGGAGCTGAATGTTATCATTAAAGCAGATGTTCACGGTTCGGCGGAAGCTGTTCGCCAATCCTTGGAGAAACTTGCTACGGATGAAGTAAAAGTGACTGTTATCCACAGTGGCGTTGGTGCAATCAGCGAATCCGATGTTATGTTGGCGTCTTCTTCTAATGCCATTATCATCGGCTTTAATGTTCGCCCGGATGCTAATACCAAGAAAGCCGCAGAATACGAAGAAGTAGATATTCGCCTGTATCGGGTTATCTACGACGCCATTGATGATGTGAAGAAAGCCATGGCCGGTCTTCTTGCACCGGAATATAAAGAAAATGTTCTCGGTCATGCGGAAGTTCGTATGGTTATTAAAGTGCCGAAAGCGGGAAATGTTGCCGGCAGTTATATTACTGACGGGAAGATTACCAGACAGTGTCAGGTTCGGGTTATCCGCGACGGCATTGTGGTAACAGAAGGCAAAATCGAATCCCTGAAACGGTTCAAAGACGATGTCAAGGAAGTGGCTACCGGCTTTGAATGCGGTATTGGTATTGAAGACTTTAACGATGTAAAAGAAGGCGATATCATTGAAGCCTTCGTCATGGAAGAAATTGCCAGACAACTGTAAAATAATAAGAAGCTAAAATAGCACAATAAAACAGAAAGAGAGTGGTATGGTAAATCCCTCTCTTTTTGTAAATAGGAGGATAGAATATGGCACAATATCGTTTAGGTAGACTGGGTGAGGAAATGAAAAAGGAGTTGTCTGATATTATCCGCTATCAATTGGACGACCCACGTCTTACCATGGTATCGATTTTACGGGTTAACGTTACCAGAGATTTGCGGTATGCGCGGGTGTTTATCACGGCGTTAAACCAAGATACTTCTTTAGAGGAAATTGCCGATGTGCTGACCCAGTCAAAAGGATATATTCGCCGGGAGCTGGCAAAACGGATTAAGGTACGATATATTCCGGAACCGTTATTTGTTCCCGATGACTCCATTGCCTATGGCATGAAAATGTCTAAAATCATTGATGAATGTATCCAGGAAGATGAAGAAAAGGCAGTCAGTGATGATATTTCATTGGCAGAAGAGGAATAGATTTTAGTTTTGGTTGAAAAAGTTTCTTGGGTAGGTGAAATTATGTTAGCGTTCAAAAATCAAGAGGAATGGCTGACTCTGGCAAAGAAGATAGACCAAATTATTCTAGCAGGGCGAGAAATCATGGTCATTGGTCATATCAATCCTGACGGCGATTGCGTTGGTTCCATGCTTGCTGTGTATCACTATTATGGCAGCAAAGGAAAACAGGTAACGCCTGTATTGATGGATAGCGTACCTCTTTATTTAACGGGACTTGCCGGAGCGGAACAGATTGTTTCTTTAGCCGATTATCAGGGGAATCCCGATGTTATCATTCTTGTGGATTGTAATAGCCTGGGCAGGGCGGGGGACGATAAATTGTCCGCGCTTTCCGAACACGCTCAGGTGGTGAATATTGACCATCATGCTATGGTAAATCCTCAGGAACGGCTGGAGGATGGCATTCGTCTGGCAGACC
>CATIYQ010000040.1 GCA_949739465.1 uncultured Peptococcaceae bacterium
AATTCCGGCATCATGTCCAACTCCTTCTTCTAGAATGACAGTTTCTCCATATCATACCAGTTAGTACCGATTTTCATATCGGCAATGAGCGGCACTTGTAAATTCACCGCTTGTTCCATACATTGTTTCACCAGTGGAATTAAAATATCTTTTTCTTCCGCTACCATGTCAAAAATCAATTCGTCATGTACTTGTAATATCATTTGAGATTGCAAACCTTTTTCCCTGATTGCGCGGTCTGCCAAAATCATGGCTTTCTTAATGATGTCGGCGGCGCTTCCCTGGATGGGGCTATTCATGGCAAGCCGCTTGCCGAAGTTCCGCACCGTAAAGTTCTTGCTGGCAAGCTCAGGTAAATACCGCCGCCTGCCTAAAATGGTAGAGACAAAACCGTCTTTCTTCGCTTGCTCCACCACGTTATCAAAATATTGAGCGATTTGCTCATAACGTTGAAAATATTTTTCGATATAAACTTTGGCTTCTTTTCGCCCAATACCCAAATCCCGCGCTAAACCAAAGTCACTAATGCCGTAAATGATACCGAAGTTTACCGCCTTTGCCTTCCGACGCATAGACGCGTCTACCTGAGATAACGGCACATCAAATACTTCCGCCGCTGTCCGCGCATGGATATCTTCTCCGTCTAAGAAAGATTTACATAGAACAGGGTCGCCGGAAATATGCGCCAACACCCGCAATTCAATTTGGGAATAGTCTGCTGCCAATAGCAAATTGCCTGCCTTTTTCGGCATAAACACCTTACGGATTTGTCGTCCCATTTCCATGCGAACAGGGATATTCTGTAAATTCGGCTCAGTAGAAGAAAGCCGCCCAGTGGCAGTTACCATTTGATTAAAAGAGGTATGCAAATAACCAGTAAGGGGAGATACCGCCTCCCCTAGCCCCACAGCATAGGTAGAGTTTAGCTTGCTGTATGCCCGATAGTCCAGGATTTTCTCAATGATAGGGTGTTCCTCTATCAGCTGTTCCAGCACTTCTCCGTCGGTAGAATAGCCCGTTTTCGTTTTTTTAATAGGCGTTAATCCTAAATCCCCAAAGAGGATTTCCTGTAACTGCTTGGGAGAATTGATGTTAAATTCTTTTCCCGCCAACTGATAGATGTCCTTGGTCAAACCGTTGATTTCTTGGGACAATTGTTGGGAAAACGCTGCCAACTGCTCTTTGTCTACCTTAACGCCCTCCCGCTCCATTTTGCCTAAAATCATGCTCAAGGGCAGCTCAATATCCTGATAAAGAGCAAGCATATGGTCTGTTTCTAATTTTTCCTTCAGAATAGGAACAAGAGACAAAATCAAGCCACAGCTTTGAGCCGCTTTCAAGGCAGGATTTTCCTCCTTTTGCACCATACCCATATATGGTTCGGCAATCTGTTCTATGGTATATTTCCCGGCAGTGGGATTCAATAGATAAGCAGCAAGGGCAATATCTTCCGTTACTCCTTTGAGCAAGATATCATTTTGCGCCAACGCCACATAGGATTCTTTACCGTCTACGACATATTTTTCGATAGATTGGTCCGCTAAGATTTCAGCTACCGCTGCAAGCTTGTCTTTTTCCAGCCAACCATTGACGGCAAAGCCCACTGTTTCCTTCCCCCAACCCAGACCGACCGCCAGTACGTCACCTAACAAGGCTCTGCCCTGCAAAGCCACAGTCAGAGACATGACGCCGCTTTCCCTGATTTTCTCCACAGCGTCCCGAATCTCTTCTATGGCAGAGATTTCTTTGTAAGGAAAGGTCCATGTTTCCTGTTTCTCCGCAAACACAGACGAGTCATCCAAATCCTGCGGTTTCATATTGCGCAAGAGAGAGTGAAATTCTAACCGCTGATACAAGGGTATCAATTTATCGTAAGAGGGTTTTTGATAACGGAATATTTCTTTCGCTTTTTCCAATGGTACGTCGCAAAAAATCGTTGCCAATTCTTTGGAAAGATAAGCAATCTCTTTGCCATTTACCAGCTTTTCCTTGAGTTTTTCCGGTTTCACTTGGTCAATGCAAGCATAAATACCGTCTAAATCCCCAAATTCATGGAGGAGCTTGGCAGTGGTCTTCTCTCCGACCCCTGCCACACCAGGAATATTATCGGAGCTATCGCCCATGAGCGCCTTCATATCGACAACCTGTCCCGGCGTTAGAGCATATTGCTCCATTAAGGCGGCAGCATCATAGGGGCGAATATCGGTAATCCCCTTCTTGGTTAAAAAGACCGTCGTATGGTCGTTAATCAACTGCAACAAATCCCTGTCCCCGGTAAGGATATGATTTTCCATCCGCTGCGTCTTACCCCAAGCAGCAAGAGTTCCCAGAATGTCATCCCCCTCATAACCGTCCAACTCTTCCCAGTGAATATTCATCGCGTCCAATACTTCCTTCACCAGTTGAAACTGGGGCTTTAATTCAGACGGCGTTTCCTTCCGTGTGCCTTTATAGGCGGCATATTTTTCTGTACGGAAAGTATGGCGGCTTTTATCAAAAGCAACGCACAAATAATCCGGCTGTTCCTGTTCAATGGCTTTATTCAGCATCATGATAAAACCGTATACGGCGTTGGTATATTCTCCGTTTTGGGTGGTAAGGACAGGCAATGCATAGAAACCTCTGTGTAACAAGCTGCTACCGTCTATCAAAAGAAATTTATCCATTTATGTTTTTCCTCTTATTCTCTGATATGCTTTTTTAATCTCTCCAAATTCTATTATTTTATTATACTTGATTTATCTGCCTCTTGCCAAGATGATAACCAAAGAAAAACAAACAAAAAATGAGCCTATTTCTCAGGCTCATTTTTATTGGAAACGGCAGTCACCGGCTTCCGTAATAACTTATGCATCACCATATAAAAGAGAATAGATAAAATCAATACCACTGCAAATATCTCAAACATAAAGCCAAACCCTACCAATAGGTTATCAGGGAAGGACTTACAAAAGCTAAGAAAAGACTGGAATCCCAAACGGAATTTATCCCCCATGGTAACGCTGCCCGCACCTGCAAGAGGGTCAGAGCTGATTGTTACCACAATGGCGGAATATTTCCGCTGCTGAGAGATTTTTTCCAAGTTGGCAATGATAGCTTCGATTTCGGCCGTAACCTTTTCCAATTCCTGCTCTAAAACACGAACAGTTTCCACATCGTCCGCTTCAGCGATTAACCGCAACAAGGACTGTTCCAATGCCCGCTGCCGCGTGAGCCGCCCCTGCGCGTCATAATAGGCATCAGATAAATCCACCCGATTGATAGATTTGGCAGTTACTTTGCCAAAACCGGCAATATCCTCCATGGCAACGTCCAAATATTCGCTTTTCACACAAATTTCCAAACGCACCTGGTCGTCACCCGTTTCACGAAACACAGTCTCTTCATTGACATAACCGTCATAACGGACAGCAACAGACATGACCTGACTCCGCGCACCGCTGACATCTTCTGTTAAAAGGGCCATATAGCCATTATAAACTTCCCGATTAGAGGCGTTTTGGGCAACAGTCATTTGTCGGGCAGCCTTGGTTTGTAACTGACTGTTTTGCGTACTTCTTACTTTCGTTGTGTCCTCAGGCGCATTTGCAGACGAAGGCAATGCTTGCCCCTCCCCGGAATCAGGCAATACGTCGACAGGCGTTACCGTCGGCAGAGAATCTGCCTCCACTCCTTCACCGGAGATATTTTTTTCGGAGACGGTGCCTTTCAATCCTTCCGGGTCTTCTAACATATAATGTTCTACAGCAGCGCCATCTCGACTGGAGGAGCTTAACGCATCTTCCTTACGCACGACTTGACTGACAGTCAAATCGGAAAAGATACCTCCGTTATACTGTGCGTCATCTGCCAGCGCAGTTGTTTCCCGCTTTGCCGCCGCCAACTCATAAACCGCTTCACCATTAGTCAGCTCTTGCGGAAGACTGCTATTTATCAGATGCCCATATCCTGTATTGATATGTCCGCCAATGACGCTAACAGAGAAACAGAGCAACACCGTAGCGGCAATGCCCACAAACCGCCGAGACTGAAACCAATGTTTGCGAGAAGTCTTGGTCAAAGGAACAACAACCGTCTCTTCTTGAGATTCCACTGCAGTTCCCGCAGGCGACTCCCCTTGGAGCCGCGCCTGCCAAGCCTCCGTAAAACCACCGGGAAGGGGCATGTCAGGCATTTCCCGCAAAGAAGCGACAATCCACTGTAAATCCGCCAGCTCCTGACGACAGTCGTTGCATTGAGCGATATGACGTTCCACCGCCTGCTTTTCCGACTCGGAACAAGCGTCGTCTACATAGAGAGACAACAATTCTTTCATATCTGAATCACAACAAGACACTCTTTACCCCCTCCTTTCATCTTTTAGACGGAAAAGCGCTTGTTCTTGTTCCCGATCTTGCAAAATACTTTCCCGCAAATATTTTCTTGCCCGATTTAATCGGGATTTTACCGTGCCTAAAGAGACGTTTAACGCACGGCTGATTTCCTCATAAGACAGCCCCATTTGCTCCCGCATGACCACAACCATGCGATAATCCGGCGCAAGGCGGGCAATAAATTTTTCCAGGTAATCTTTCAACTCCTGCTGTTCATACTGTTCATCGGGCAAAGGCGCATCGTCCGGCAGCTGAGGGAATAAAGATTCGTTTTCTTCACTGATAGACTCGTCCAAACTTTGGGTAAAAAGATGCCCTCGTTTCCGCAGCATATCTTTACACAGGTTCACCGTAATCCGATAAATCCATGTGCTAAAAGCAGAATCCCCCTTGAACTTTGCCAAAGAACGATATACCCGAATCAGCGTTTCCTGCGCCACGTCCGCCGCGTCTTCCCCGTTTTCCAAAATGCGAAAAGCAACGGTATATATTTTTTGCTGGTGGGCGCTTACTAATTGCTCAAAAGCCGCCATATCGCCGTTTTTTGCTTTTTCTACCAACTCCTGCTCTTGCAAGGACATCTTTTTCACCTCTTTTCGACATACTTAGAATCATTTTACCATACTTCCCGAAAAAACAACATTCCCGCCGGGAAAAATTTTGCCTAAAAATTTTTCCAACAAATAAAAAAAATACTTGCAAATTTTTTTTGTTTATTGTAGAATAAATCATGCAGTCGAAAGACTGCTGAATATTTATGCCGAAGTGGTGGAATTGGCAGACGCGTCGGACTCAAAATCCGATCCAGGTTGCTGGGTGTGGGTTCAAGTCCCACCTTCGGCACCAGCAAAAAAAGAAGATAACACATTTTTGTGTTATCTTCTTTTTTTGCTACCGTTTGCAATCTGCAAAAGAAGTCTTTATAATATAGCCAAATCATGGGAACCCTACCCGACAGGAAAGCAGGTGACATTTTATGAATGCAGAAGGCAGAAACCGTATCTTAATCGCCGACGACAGTGAAGAAATCCGCGAAATCATCGAGATTCTCCTCACCGGCGAAGGCTATGAGGTCCTCACCGCCGAAAACGGACAGAAGGCTGTGGATATGGTGGATGACACCATTGATTTATTTATTCTGGACGTTGTCATGCCAGTAAAATCCGGCTTTCGCGCCTGTGTAGAAATCCGAGAAAAAACCACCGCTCCTATTTTGTTTTTAACGGCAAAAGCCCAAGATTCTGATAAAACCATGGGCTTTTCCTCCGGCGGCGACGATTATCTGGCAAAGCCCTTTTCCTATGCGGAGCTCATCTCCCGAGTAAAGGCCCTCTTACGCCGTTATTTCGTCTACCAGGGAAAAGTGTCCCTCTCCCACAGTACAAAGCTAGCCTCGGGAGATTTGACGATAGATACAGTCAGCAAACAAGTTCACCTCCAAGGCAAAGAGATTTTTCTCACCGACATCGAATATGAAATGCTCACCCTGATGCTCCGTAACAGAAAGAAAGTCTTTTCCGCCGCCGACCTTTACGAGCAGATTTGGCAAGAACCTTATTACTACTCTGCTAATAATACTGTCATGGTTCATATTCGCAACCTCCGCAAAAAGATAGAAACCGACCCGCAAAATCCGCAGCATATTAAGACAGTCTGGGGAAAGGGGTATTACATTGACTAAAATCAGAGACTTTTTAGACTCGCGCAAACAGCTCTATTCCAAGCTGGGGCTCACCATTGTCATTTATTTGTTTATCTCTTTTGCCATTGCCGCCGTGCTGGGGGTTATCACCTACCTGATTACGGAAAGCGCCGTCATCTCTATTACCAGGAATGAGACTTATTACAATCAGGAAATCAATGATACCATTACCGACCTGCAAACATATATCAAGGTCAATCATATTTCCTCTGACAATCAGGAAGCCCTTACTGCCTGGAACGACGCTTATTGGTATGTAATGATACGCATTTATAATCAAGAGGGCATTATTTATGATTCTTTGTTTTATCAACCAGCTCACTATGAAGAAAAACAACCCAGTCTGCCGGAGATTCTTCGTCCTGACGGATTAGACTATAAATACGGTTATGACATTGCCTTCAGTGATACCCAAGGGAAGGTTATCATTACGGCGCTATTTCAAATGCGCTATGAGCTGCTTATCAAATATAGCTGTTATATGTTTACCTTTGTCGTTTGCATTCTCATTTTTATGACCTTGCTAAAGAAAAAAGTTCGTTATATTAACCTCATTGAAAAAGGCATTAAAATCATTGAAAGCGGCGGTCTGAAATACCGTATCCCTTTGCAGGACGACGACGAGCTGACCTCTCTTGCCATCAGCATTAATGATATGAGCCGCGCTATGCAAGAACGGCTGGAGTGGGAAGAAAAGGCAAAGAAGGAAAATTATGATATGATTACCGCCATTTCCCATGACATCCGCACGCCGCTGACTTCTGTAATCTGCTACTTGGATTTGCTAGCAGACGGCAAATATGACAGCCCAGAAAAACTTCATATCTATCTAGAAAACGCCAAAAACAAAGCCTATCAAATCAAAGGACTTGCCGATAATCTTTTTGCCCATTCGTTAGTCTCCAATGAAGAAATCCCCTTCAAATATGAAGCGGTAAACGGTAACGAACTAATGGCGCAACTTATTTCCGACTGTATTTATGTATTGGAAGATAAAGGCTTTACCGTGGAATATAAGGATAAAACAGACATTTCCTACACACTCTCCGTAGACCCGCAACAGATAGGTCGGGTATTTGACAACCTTTGCTCCAACGCGATGAAATACGCCGATAAAACACAGCCCATTTCTTTTTCCACCAAAATCATGGGGCAAGAGTTAATGATTACCCAGAGCAACCAAATTGCCGAAATCATACCCAAACAGGATAGCTCCGGCATTGGTATCCACACCTGTAAAAAAATATTAGCGCGTCACGACGGCAGCATCACCATCACTCAGACGCAAAAATATTTTTCCGCTCTATTATCCCTGCCCATACAGCAAACAACCATCAGGCAGACAAAAGAATAAATGAAATCAACCGAAAAAAGGAGCTGTTTTCAGAAACAGCTCCTTTTTTCAATTTTACTCGTTTTTTATCCACTTGCAATCTTAAGAATTCTTAAGAATCGTCATAGGCGAAAATTAAGTTTTATCCTTTATGATAAGATATGATAAGAATAGAGAAACCAGATAACATAAACATAAATTTTTCTGAAAAATTGAAGATATTTGCAATACTTTCTCGTTTTTATCAACAAAGAAAGATTTTAGAAAGATTTTGGGAGGACCTTAAAATGAATATTTTAATTTTAACCGGACGGTTTGGCATGGGGCACTATTCTGTTGCCAAGACCCTTGTGCAAGAAATTGAAAAAAATATTCCTACCGCTTGTATTGAAACCCAAGATATTTTTGAATATACCACGCCTTTTATCGCCAAAACTGTTTATAACGCTTATACCCTGCTGATGAATAAAGGCAGCAGAATTTATAACTTCTTTTATAAAAAAATCGAAACGGGGAAAAAGAGCAATACCATGTCGTTTTGCCTTCCTTACCTTTTGGGACTGGATAGTTTGGTAAAGAAAAACCAGCCGGATTTGATTATCTCCACTCTGCCCTTTTGCTCGCAATTGGTTTCCGAATACAAAGAAAAATACCACAGCAATATTCCTCTGATTACCTGTATCACCGATATCAGCAGCCATGTGGAGTGGATTACCCCCCATACGACTGCTTACTTAGTAGCGTCCCAAATCACCAAAGAAGAGCTAATAGGGCAAGGAATCCCGGCAGAACAGATTATCATCACCGGTATTCCCGTACGGGAACAATTCAAACAACCCATTGCCAAAACATATTCAGGGAAAAAACAATTGCTGATTATGGGCGGCGGTTTGGGACTCTTGCCCAAACAGGATAAATTTTACCGGCAGCTGAGCAAATTACCGGGTGTACATACCACCATCATCACCGGGAATAATCTGGTACTCTATAATCGTCTCTACAACCGCTTTCCCGACTTAGAAGTTATTGGCTTTACGGACCAAGTGTACCGCTATATGCAGGAAGCAGACTTGATTATCACCAAGCCCGGCGGCATCACTCTCTTTGAAACCATTTACAGCGAACTGCCCATTTTAGCATTTGCCCCCTTCCTGGCACAGGAACGAGAAAACGCTGCTTTCATTCATCGCTACCAAATCGGCAAAGTCATGGAGTCTGCGCCCAGCCAATGTATCGAAGAAATTGCCGCTATCATTTATGATGACAACCGCCTGTCCGATTGGAGAGAAAATATCCGTTATCTGAAAAATAATCTGCCCACCGACGCCTTGATTAACACGTTAAATCAAATGACTGCGAGAGGAGCTTGCGCCTAATATGCTGACTATTACCGCCATCGCTTGCACCATAGGGAGCGTTCTATTTCTCATGTACGCTCTTCTGCCTACCTTTTACAATAAATATTGGAACAAAAACGCCGTCCGTATCCTGCCTCAAAAGAAACAAATTCTGCTCTCTTTCGATGACGGACCAGACCCACGCTACACAGGAAAACTATTAGACCTACTGCAAAAACATAACGCCACTGCCACCTTTTTCGTGGTGGCGGCAAAAGCCATGCAATATCCTCAGCTGGTAGAACGCATGATTGCAGAGGGTCACACTGTCGCTCTCCACTCCTGCGAACATAAAAACCCTTGGTATAAAAACTATCGCGCCACCCAGGAAGATTTTGCCTTTTCTCTGGCATTGATGAAAAACAGCGGTTGGTCAATACGGTATTATCGTCCCCCATGGGGCAGAAGCAATCTTTTCACCCAAAGCATCGCAAAACAACATGGCTTGCAAATGGTCTTCTGGAATGTAGAAGCCCGGGACTGGTCAGAAAAAGCTACCGTCAGCTCTATCGCCAACCAATTACTACATAAAACCAAAGACGGCGGCATCGTCTGTCTCCATGACAGCGGTGAAGAAAACGGCGCCGCCAAAGACGCCCCCTTAAAAACCATTGCAGCTCTTGCAGAAATCCTGCCCATTTGGAAACAAGAACATTATGAATTTGTCAAACCGGAAAGCGTTGTGTAATTCATGAATCAAGAACATTCTCTTTTTCACGACAAAAAGAAATACTGGTCCAGCATTGCCTTTCTTTTGCTATTGATTGCCCTCACTGCCTTCCTCTTATTTCGGGATTACAGTCCGCAAATGCTCCTCGCCAGCCTAAGCCGCGCCAATCCCCTCTATCTCATTGGCGGGCTTTTTGTCATGTTCGCTTATATTAGCTGTGAAGCCTTCAATACACGGCGGATTATGGCGTCCTTGGGAAAAAAACTTTCACTCCATCAGTGTTTGAAATACGCTTTGATTGGTTTTTACTTTTGCGCCATTACCCCCTCTGCCACTGGCGGACAACCGGCGCAAGTTTATTATATGAAAAAGGACGGCATTCCCGTAGGCTTTTCCACCCTTACTCTGCTCGTCAATTTAGCCATTTACCAAATCATGACGCTAGTCTGCGGTATAGCGTTTTTTCTTTGGAAAAGAGAATTTATCTTAGCAAGTATCCAAGGGTTAGAGCCTTTATTCCTTTTAGGTCTTACCATTTACCTTATTGCCCTAGTCATTATTTTAGGAGCAATTTTTTCTCATTCTCTCATCAAACGCATTTTTTATGGACTGGTAAACTTAGGCGTCCGTTGCAAGGTCATCAAAGAACCGGAACAAACAATGGAAAAAGTAGACCAACAACTGGCAGAATATGCCAGGTGCGTTGCACATATTCGCAAACACCCCCGCCTATTGGCTTACAATTTTTTGATTACACTGTTACAACTGCTCTGCTATTTTTCCATTCCCTATTTCGTTTATCTAGCGTTTCATCTTTCCGCTTACAGCTTATGGGACATCGTTGCCATACAGGTAACGATGACGGTTTCCGTCTCCGCCCTGCCCTTACCCGGCGCTGTGGGCGTGTCGGAAGGCAGCTTTTTGCGGATGTTCCACTTATTTTTTGGCGCAGAGCTGTTACTGCCAGCCCTCTGCCTGACCAGGTGCTTAAATTTCTATGTGATGCTCATTTTCAGCGGCGTCATTGCCGTCATGACCCACTGGCGAACCTCAAAAATGCCAATACAATAAAAAGCTGTAAAGGTCCGATGCCTTTACAGCCTTTTATTTTTTAGGGTTTCCCATTGTGGAAATTATCAGGTAAATCCACAAAAGAATCCTCCCCAAACTCCCGAGACAACACTTTAATGGTTTCTCTGGCGCTCATTTTTAACAAATCGCTGAGAGAATCATAACGAATCTCGTCCGGCACATTTACATTATACCAAGGACGATGTTCCTCATTTAAGATATCATATAATTTCTCATTATGTTCCTTGCGCCACAATTCCTTCTTCCGCGCAAGAAGGGTTACCACCTTTTTGGTGGTATGGTTCACTGCCATAGACTTGGGATAAAAATAACGGTAAAGCCGCCGGCTGAAACGAAATGCTTTGG
>CATIYQ010000041.1 GCA_949739465.1 uncultured Peptococcaceae bacterium
CTCCTTTCCTCTCAAATGTTCATTCTAATCCTAAAATTCTCTAAGAAGATTACAGCGGAACATTCGTCATACCTAAAACAACAGTAGCATTTTACCACACCCCAAAGGGAAAATCAACCATTATTTTCTCTGTTTTTTCTGGCGTTAGATTCTCCCATGAGACGATCTAAGATGATAGAAACGGCGCTCCGCACCGAAAGATGATTGTATTCCCCTGCGCCATAAATAGGACGGAGCACATAATCTGCCCGCGCCAACAGTTCATCGGTAAGCCCCCAGCCGGTGCCGAAGACCAAGAGATAATTACCGCCCACATCTCGCATAGTCTCTCGCATTTCTTGGTAAGGCATCATATCATCCTGGACATTTGCCGTAGTACAAATGATTTTCGGCTTTTCTCCGTATTGAGCGGTAATGGCAGCCTCCGCGTCCTCCAAGGTTTTCATGATTTCCACTCTGTCCAGGGCATTATGTCGATCAGGATTATAAGTAGCGCCAAAGCCCTCCCGCCAATGGGCAAGGAGCGTTTCAATAAGTTGAATCTGTGCTTCCTGAGGCTGCACCAGATAATATTTTTCTACGCCAAAGGTAGTAGAAGCTCTGGCAATATCATGCAAGTCCAAATTGGTGAGAGAGGTGTTGATAATATGCTTTTTCTTGTTATAAACAGGATAATGAACTAAAGAGACAAAGAGCCGAAAAGGCTTTTCTTTTTCCTGCTGCACCTCCTTCAAGATACCAATATCTTCCTGGGTCAACGCCGCTTTTTCTAATAAATCCGGTCGCCGCTCTAATGTAGCTTCCAGAGATTTCCGCCGCCGCCATTTACGGATTTCCTCATGGTTGCCGCCGGTTAATACCTGCGGCACAGACTGTCCCGCATATTCCGACGGACGGGTATATTGAGGATATTCCAATAAATTCCCGCTGAAACTTTCCTCTACAAAAGACGCCTCATCGCCAAGAACGCCAGGCACCAGCCGCGCCACAGCGTCCGCCATAACCATAGCAGGTACTTCGCCCCCTGTCAGCACAAAGTCACCGATAGAAAGAACGTCCGTTACCAAAGCATCTTCTACCCGCTGGTCTACCCCTTCATAGTGACCACAGATGAAGATGACTTGGTCTGCTTGGGATAATTCCTCCGCCTTCCGCTGGGTGAATAATGCACCTCGAGGACTGGTCAGCACCACCCGTACATTTTTTGCCGTCTGCTTACAATCTGCTACCGCGTCAAAGATAGGCTCAGGTTTCATAACCATACCCGCGCCACCGCCGTAGAGTTTGTCGTCTGCCGTATGGTGGCGATCATTGGTATAGTCCCGAATGTTGGTAATATGTAAATCCAGAATGCCGCCATCCGTCGCCCGCTTGATAATGCTATGCTCCAATGGCGCAAACATTTCTGGAAACAATGTCAAAATATCAATACGCATGTTCTTTCCTCTTTTATAGTAATCCTTCCGGGATTGTCACTTCCATCTTTCCCGATTCTAAATCAATGTTGTTAATGACAGAATCCAATGCCGGAATGGCAATGATTTTACCGTTTTCCATTTTCACATTATAGATGTCGTTAGCGCCGGTCGCTTGAACGGAAAGAACTTTTCCGAAATATTTCCCCTCTGTATAAACATCCAGACCTTCAATTTGGAAGTAATAATAGACTCCCTCCGGCAAGGGTGCAGCATCCTTTTTATCTACCTGCAAATAGCTGGGAGATAAGGTTTCTGCCATGTCACGGTTTTCCACCTCGGCAAATTTCACCAAGAGAATGCCCTTATGAGGGTTGGCGGTTTCCACCGTTAGAAGTGCGCCTTTCTTTTCACACCACAACGCGCTTCCCTTTTCAAACCGAGTCGGATTATCGGTGAGAACCTCCACCTTCACTTGTCCTTTGATACCGTGTACGCCGATGATTTTTCCCACATTGATTTTATCTGTTTTGCTCATATTCCACCTAAATCATTATCAAAATCTCATATCAAAATCCATTTAAATAAAAGAAAAGAAGGGACCCTCCGGTCCCTTTTACCGAATTTCTAAATTCGCTTTTTTCCCTTCTTTGGTCGCAGCAGCTTTCACTACGACGCGAATAGCTTTAGCAATACGCCCTTGTTTTCCGATGACCTTGCCCATGTCTTCCTGGGCAACATGGAGTTCGAGATTCACTTGATTTTCTTCTTCAGTACCCATCACTTCTACTTGGTCAGGGTTTTCCACCAAAGAACGAGCGATATGCGTAACTAAATCTTTCATGTTTATCCTCCTAAGCATCATCACAACACATTATGTTACTGCTTGATACTATTCGGCTTTTGCTTTGCTGATACCGGCTTTTTTGAATAAAGCTTTTACGGTTTCAGATGGTTCTGCACCTGTTTGCAACCATTTTACGGCCTTTTCAGCATTTACACTGATTTCAGGCGGTTGCGTGTTTGGGTTATAATAACCGATTTCTTCAATGAAACGACCGTCTCTAGGAGAACGGGAGTCAGCTACAACAACACGGTAAAAAGGGTTCTTTTTCGCACCCATTCTTTTCAAACGAATTTTTGTTGCCAAGATATTCACCTCCTTTAA
>CATIYQ010000042.1 GCA_949739465.1 uncultured Peptococcaceae bacterium
CCTGTTCACGCCATTATTAATGAGGCTTGTGAACAGGCAAAGGTATTGGGGCATCAGGGACAGGTGAATTTCGTCAATGGTGTGCTGCGGAACCTGGACCGCAAGCGTGCGGAAATAACTTATCCTACCTGGGAAGAGGACGGAAAAACCTACCTGGAAATCATGACCTCTCACCCCCGTTGGTTGATAGATTATCTATGGGATTTGTGGGGCGGGGAAGAAAGTAAAGCCTTTTTGGAGTCGAATAACCGGACGCCTCGTCTTACTTGTCGGGTGAATACTTTAAAAATAAATCCGGACGATTTGAAAAAAATATTAGGGGAGCAGGGGATTGAAACAACCCCTTGTCCTTATGCTGACGATGGGATTGTTATAACGATAAAAAGTCAGACGCTGGAACAAATCCCTGCTGTAAGAGATGGGTTATTGCAGCCCCAAGGAGAAAGCTCCATGCTGGCAGCGCAAGCCTTATCGCCCGCGGCAGGCAGCCTTGTCTTGGACTTGTGCGCGGCACCGGGCGGCAAGACCACTCATCTTGCTCAACTGATGGGTAATGAAGGAACGATTATTGCCCGAGACGTGCATCCCCATAAAGTAAATATCTTAGCTAAAAATTGCAGTCGGTTAGGGGCGACCATTGTCCAGCCTGTATTAGGAGATAGCTGTAAATTAGAAGAAAAATTTGACCGTCAATTTGATTATTGTCTGGCGGACGTGCCTTGCACGGGGCTGGGGATTTTATCTCACCGTCCCGATATCCGCTGGCGGAAGGATATTGGTAATATTAAGGAGCTGGCGGCGTTAGCGGAACAAATCTTAGACCAAGGGGCGCGGGCTGTAAAGCCTGGCGGGGTCATGGTCTTCTCTACCTGCACCGTTACCAGGGAAGAAAACATAGACCAGCTGGAAAAATTCTTGGCAAAACACCAAGATTTTTCTCTGGAATCATTAACGGATTTCTTCCCAAAGGTCATAGATGAAAAACAAAAATCCCAACTGGAACGGGGCTGGTGGCAAATATTGCCCCATGTAGAGGGCATAGACGGCTTTTTTATGGCGCGATTACGAAAAAAGGGGTAAATGCTGATGCAAGCATTACAGGATTTACGAAATTTGAATAAAGAGGAAATCACAGCACTTTGTCGAGAGTTGGGTTGGCAGTCCTTCCGTGGGGGACAGGTCTTTTCTTGGGTCCATGCCAAGGGTGCAGCAAGCATAGAAGAAATGACCAATCTCAGTCGAGAACAACGGCAGCAATTGTCAGAACAATATGAAATCGCTCCTTTGGTGTTGTTAGACAGCTGGCAGGGCGACGGCGGAGATACCATTAAATTCCTCTGGCAGTTGGCAGACGGCAATACGGTAGAGCAGGTGCTGATGTTTTATGCGGGGGAAAACAGTCGGGACCGGGTCAGCACTTGCGTCAGCACCCAGACGGGCTGTGCCATGGGGTGTAAGTTTTGTGCTACTGCCATGTGCGGTAGAGGACGGAATCTCACGGTAGGAGAAATTGTTGGACAAATCTTGTTGGCGAATGGTTGGAGTCGCAATCATGGTAAGCCCTCCATTACCAATGTGGTTTATATGGGCATGGGAGAGCCTTTTGCCAATTGGGATAATGTGAAAAAAAGCCTGCAAATCCTCAATGATAAGAACGGCTTAAACATCGGTTGGCGGCGGATGACTGTCTCTACCTGTGGATTGGCTGATAAAATCAAGGAGCTGGCGGTGGAGGAATTTCCTCTGGAGCTGTCCGTTTCTCTTCATAGCGCCGATGACGAAATTAGAATGGCATTGATGCCTATTAACAAAAAATATCCACTTGCTGTGTTGATGCAGGCGTGCGACGCCTTTACAGAGAAGACGGGCAGACGAATTACTTATGAATACGCTTTGTTTCGCGATGTGAATGACAGGCGGGAAGACGCGGAAAAATTAGTACGGTTGCTGGGGGGAAGATTGGCATTTGTCAATTTGATTCCGGCTAATCCTGTGGAAGAGGCAGGATTTTTTCCGTCAAAGCGAGAAAGAATAAAAGAATTTGCGGATATTTTGGAAAAAAATCACATTGCCGTAGCAGTGCGGGTTTCCCGCGGACAAGATATTGAGGCGGCTTGCGGGCAGCTGAAACGGCGAAACCAAGGGGGAGACCCCAAAGAGAATGTGGGAAAGAAAGCTGAGGTGTGATATGAAAAGCGTGGCATTTACCCATTTAGGGGCAGTAAGAGAGAAAAATGAAGACGCTGTTTATGCGGACGATAACATGCAGCTTTATATCGTAGCAGACGGTATGGGTGGCTATGCCGGTGGCGAGATTGCCAGCCATATGGCCTTAGACATTGTTGTCAAAGATTTACAGGAAATGAACGGCGATATGGCAGGAGCCGGCGCTGACCAATGTCTTGATGAAGATACCTTGCGGGAAAATTTGCGGCAGGCGGTATATCATGCCAATGACAGCATATATCAATGTTACAGCAAGGAAGCTGACCCTTCGCCGATGGGGACAACGTTGACTGCCGTATATATTTATAACGGCGTAGCCTATGTGGCCCATGTGGGGGACAGCCGTGCTTATCTCATTCGCGGGGGCGTCGGTATGCGGCAAATCACCCAAGACCATTCTGTTACAGGGGAAATGCTCCGTAAGGGGGAAATCAAGCCGGAAGAAGCGAAAAATCATCCCAAACGCCACATGCTGACTCGCGCTATCGGCTATTATCCTTTGGTAGATGTAGATATTATGGTATTGCCTATTGAGGATGGTGATATGCTTTTCCTTTGTACTGACGGTTTATACAATCTGGTTAGTGAAGAGGAAATTTATCAATCTATGCTTTCCGACGGCGCTCAGGCAATCCCCAAACTAATTCTTGCAGCATTGGAAAAGGGCGGTTATGACAATATTTCCGCTATTTCTGTGGTATGCGGCTAACAAGGGATGAGGTGATGATATGCAAGGAAAAGTATTTAACAATCGTTATGAAATCGTCAGCCAGCTCGGTTCGGGGGGTACTGCTCTTGTTTATATGGGGAAGGACCTGCTTTTGGACCGCAAAGTAACCATTAAGATTTTGCGTCCGGAATTTGCCAGTGAAGAACAGTTTGTTTTGCGTTTTCGCAAGGAGGCCCAGGCTGTTGCCAGTCTCTCTCATCCCAACATTGTGTCTATTTATGATGTGGGATTTCAAGATGATTTTCACTATATCGTTATGGAGTACGCCGATGGTCCCAACTTAAAAGCCTATATTCGGGAGCATGGCAGTTTGTCTGTTGCCGATAGTGTGAATATTGCGGGGCAAATCTTAGACGGTTTGCAGCACGCTCATGAACACGGTATTATCCATAGGGATATCAAGCCCCACAACATTTTATTCTGCAAAGACGGTAAGATTAAAGTAACAGACTTTGGGATTGCCGTCACCATGAATGAAATGGCGGAACGGAATCATAACCCCAGTAACAGTGTGGTAGGGTCCGTTCATTATATTGCCCCGGAAATTGTCCAGGGTATGAATGCCACGGAAGCGTCGGATATTTACGCTACAGGTATTGTTCTCTATGAAATGCTGACGGGGCGAGTGCCTTATCAGGGCAGCACTCCTTCGGAAGTGGCGCAAAAACATATCCAAGGTGGCGCTATGCCGCCCCATAAAATCAACGAGCAGATTCCCATGGAGCTTTCCTTTATTGTTCAGCGTGCCATGCGAAAAAATCCGGAACTTCGCTATACCAGTGCCAAGGAAATGCGGGACGCTCTATTGAAGTTAGGATTGACCACTGCGTCCGCTCCGGTTCGTGTGAAAACTGCCGGCGGCCGCAACGGACGTAAATCTACGGGAAAACCGCGGCGGGAAGTTAATGTAAAAAATGTGGTGATTTTAACCATTGTTTTTCTTACTATTGTTGTTTCAGGGCTTGGCGTCATGGCAATGCGAGCTATTACCAAGGTAGAGGAAGTACCGGTGCCGGAAGTAGTAGGTCTTCCCTATGAGGAAGCGGAAAAAATGATAGAAGCAGCCGGGCTCTACAGCAACAAAGATTTCAAAATCAGTGAAACGGTAGAAAAGGATCAAGTCATCAGTCAGGACCCGGTAGCAAAGCAAAAGGTGAAAGTGGGCAGAGTGGTAAACCTGGTGGTAAGCTCCGGAACTAAGCAGGCAACGGTTCCCGGCTTGGAAAATATGACCCGGCGGGAAGCGGAAATTGCTCTTAGCAATCAGCAGCTCACCGGTATCTTTAGCGAGGCATATCATGAAGAGGTAGAAAGCGGCAAAGTAATCTCTCAAAGTCCCAACCAGGGGGCGAATGTACCGCTAAACAGCACAGTAAATGTCATCATCAGCCAAGGACCGGAACGAAAAGAAATCCTTATGCCTAGCTTGGTGGGGCTGGAGCTTAGTAAAGCCCAGGGCATTCTGGAAGACTATAAACTGGAAACGGGAAAAGTCGAAAAAATGGAAAGCCATGAATATGCTGCTGATGTCGTGATTCTTCAGAGTGTAACCAAGGGGACCAGCATTTTGGAAGGCAGCTCTGTGGATATAACTGTCAGCACTGGTCCTGGACCTGCTGATAAAACGGGTTCTGTGGCTTATATCGTGCCGGATGATAACCAAACCCATCAGCTAAAAGTGGAATTAAAAGATGAAAGCGGTACGTCAGAGATTTTCAATCAAACGGTAGACGGTGGTTACGGTTATTACAAAGAAGTGCCTTACAAGGGTAAGGCAACGCTAGATATTTATATTGACGGCGAATTGGTATATACCTATCAATGGGCATAAAAGCAAATATTAGGGAGGCAACATGGAGCAGGGAATTTTATTAAAAAGCTATGGCGGGTTTTATTTCGTCTGGGTAGATGGCGAGGAATATACCTGCGCTATCCGAGGGAAGTTGCGGAAAGACCCCGGCGGTATTATTGTAGGGGACAGCGTAGTTATTTCTCTTACCGGAGACCATGCAGGCGTTATAGAGGAAATCCTTCCCAGACAAAACCGTTTGCTCCGTCCCAAGGTTGCCAATATTGACCAATCTCTTTTGGTCCTTGCCGGCGGACACCCTGCTCCTGATTGGTTGCTCCTCGATAAAATGCTGGTTATGTCTATGAAAAATCAGATTGAACCCATTGTTTGTCTCAATAAAACGGATTTGCCCGAGGCGGCAGAATACTTGGCTTATCTGGAGATTTACCGCAAGGCTGGTTTTGCCGTCTTCGCTGTCAGCACCCAAACGGGGCAAGGCGTTGAGGCGGTGCGTGAGCGGCTACAAGGAAAGGTGACAGTTTTTGCCGGACCTTCTGGTGTAGGCAAATCCAGTCTCATTAATGGTTTCCTGGCAAATTCATCTCAGGAAACAGGAGAAATCAGCCGTAAATTAGGCAGAGGAAAGCATACTACCAGATATGCCCAATTGATTCCTTGGGCGGAGGACGGCTTTCTTGCGGATACGCCCGGTTTTTCTCTCCTTAATGTCAATGATATAAAAAAAGAAGAGCTGTGTTTGTATTATCCTGAAATGAAGGAAGTTGCTAATCAATGCCGCTTCCAAGGGTGCGTCCATGAAAATGAGCCTGATTGCCGTGTTAAAGAATTGGTAGCGTCCGGGGAAATCTCCAGGGAGCGATATGAGCGGTATTTATTCCTGTTGCGTGAAATCAAAAACAAGGAGGAAAACTTGTATGATTAAAATAGCGCCGTCTCTCTTGGCGGCCGATTTTACCTGCTTGGGGCAGCAAGTAGCTCTGGTAGAAGAGGGCGGAGCGGACTATCTGCATTTGGATATTATGGACGGCGCTTTTGTGCCTAATATTTCCTATGGTACAGACATTGTACGTGCACTCCGCAGCGGTTCTCAAATGGTCTTTGACGTCCATCTCATGATAGAAAATCCAGACCGTTACTTAGAGGATTTTGTAGTGGCGGGAGCGGATATCCTTTGTGTGCATGTCGAGGCGTGCAGGCATCTTCACCGCACGGTGCAGAAGATTAAAGATTTAGGGGTAAAAGCTGCTGTGGCGTTAAACCCGGCGACGCCTCTTTCCGGGTTGGAAGAAATCTTGCCTGACTTGGATATGACCCTTCTCATGAGTGTGAATCCCGGTTTTGGCGGTCAGAAATTCATCTCTGCTACCTTGGATAAAATCAGCCGCTTGAAAGCAATGGCGATGGAGAAAAATCCTGATATGGATATCCAGGTAGACGGCGGCATCACTCTGGAAAATACGGAAGCCGTAGTCCTTGCCGGGGCAAACGTGCTGGTTTCTGGCTCGGGCATTTTTAAGGCGGAAGACATCTCGAAACGAGTGGGTGAAATGCGGGAAGTAGCCCAAAAAGCCAATATTACCCGCTGGGAAAACCAGAAAAAATAAGAGTGAAAAACAAAAAGGGCGTCCTGCACACAGGACTCCCTTTTATTTGGAATGGGGCATAAAACTTAGTGGATAACCCCCATTAGTTTATCTAAAATATCACCCTCCGGTAAATCCATTTCCAGCACCCATAGTAGGGTCTCCAGTTTATCTACCAGAGAAAAAATAATCAAATCAATATCGGGACATACCTCGCTGTTATATAATTCTTTTTCTTCTATAGCAGTGGCTAGTTTGTCTTTGTAGAGATTGATTTTACGGACGATTTCTTTCTGACTTCTCAACTTACAATCACCTCCGGAACACTATATAAAATAGTATTATTGGGGAGGGCGTAAGGTTCTTGAGAAGTGAAAAATTTAAAATAAAAAAATAAAAGAATCGCAGGATGCGACTCTTTTATTTTTCAGGAAATTTATCTTCTGTAAAACTAAGCTCTGTTTACTTTACCAGAACGGAGACAACGGGTGCAAGCGGTAACTCTTTTCGGAGTGCCGTCTACTATGGCCCGAACAGTTTGCAGATTTGGTTTCCATGTTCTTTTGGTACGAATATGGGAGTGACTTACTTTCATACCGGAAGTAATGCCTTTGCCGCAAATTTCACATTTGGCCATATTCTCCACCTCCTTCTTTACCGGGCTTAGCCGAAATTCATGCTTTATTATTTTAGCAGAAAAAATATCCAATAGCAAGTACTTTTTTCCCAAATAAATATTTTCAGAGAATATTGAGCTTCTTTTGGTAAATTATATAAATAATTTCTCCTTTTGTAAATAAAGATAGAAATAGACACAAGGAGAAATCCGTCTTGTTCCCGGAAAAATAGATTGGCTTTTAATGGGGATTCAGGTATAATAAAAGTATAATTAGTAAAGGGGGTTGTACCTATACTATGGAAAGAGAAGTTTTAAATGAATACGGAAAAATTGTTTTTGATAAAGAAGTGCTGGCGACCCTTGCCGGTATTGCCGCGACAGAGTGTTTCGGTATTGTGGGCATGGCGTCAAAAAAGCTCTCTCACGGTATTGCGGAGCTTTTAAAAAAAGAATCCCTCAGCAAGGGCGTTGAAATTTTCGACAAAGATGGTAAAATAGTGATTCAGGTAAACATTATTGTCGGTTACGGCACAAAAATGTCGGAAATCGCCCATAATGTAGTCAGCAACGTAAAATATGTGGTAGAAAACTTTACGGGGTTACAAGTTGACCAAGTTCACGTCAATATCCAAGGGGTAAGAATGGTCGACTAGGGAGGGGAGAAAAACGTGTCTTTGAACGAGATCAATGTAGACCTGCTGCGGGATTTTCTCGTGGGAGGCTGTGCTTTTTTATGTGAAAATAAAGAAAAAGTTAACGCGCTCAATGTCTTTCCCGTTCCTGATGGAGATACGGGGACCAATATGTCCCTGACTATGACTTCTGCGGTGAAGGACCTCGCCGGTCAAAACACCATTGATAAAATGGTGACGTCCTTATCCAATGGCGCGCTCATGGGTGCACGGGGGAATTCCGGGGTTATTTTGTCTCAAATCTTCCGCGGCTTTGCCAGCGGTCTGGAGGGGGAAACAATCGTTACTGCTAAATCCTTCGGCAACGCGTTGCAAAGAGGGGTGGATTTGGCTTATAAATCGGTAATGAAGCCGGTAGAAGGGACTATTCTCACGGTAAGCCGGGCAGTGGCGAAAGGCGCTGCGGCGGCTGCCGAAAACAGTGACGATATCCTCTATGTCTTAGAACAAGCCATAGAGGCAGGCAGCGTGGCTCTTGCCAATACGCCCAATCAACTTCCTGTCTTAAAAGAAGCCGGTGTGGTAGACGCCGGGGGGCAAGGGTATCTCTTGATTCTTCACGGGGGACTCAAGGCATTACAAGGTGAGGACTTCTCCGACTTTGCTGTGATGTCTGGCGGCGCTATGGTGAACCCTGCCGTGAAAAAAGAAGAAAAAGAAATCGTTTACGGCTATTGCACGGAAGTACTCATCAAAGGGCATAAGCTGCCTGTGGATTTAATCCGAACATATCTATCCCGCCAAGACGGGGATTGCCTGTTGGTGGTAGGCTCTGAAGATTTGGTAAAAGTTCACTTCCATACCAACAAGCCGTATAAGGTATTAGAATATGGTTTAAAATACGGTACCCTTCACGATATCAAAATCGAAAATATGCGTGACCAGCATAGCGAGTTAACCGATGATTTCTTCAAAATTGAAGAAGAACCCAAAATTCCTGCTGTTCCCTGTGGCGTGATAGCCATTGCCAACGGTGACGGCTTAGGGGAGTTATTTACTTCTTTGGGCGCGGCGGAAATCATCTGCGGCGGACAAACCATGAACCCTAGTGCAGAAGATTTGCTGAATGCCATTGACAAGGTTCATGCGGAAGAAATCGTTATCTTACCTAATAACAGCAATATCATTCTCACGGCAGAGCAAGCCAAGAAAATGGCGAAAAAGCCTGTTCACGTTTTGCCGACTAAATTCATCACCCAAGGTATCGGGGCAATGCTTGGCTTTAACGCGGAAGTCTCTGGGGAAGAAAACGCTGCCGCTATGGCGGAATGTATGGCAGAAATCAAATCCGGGGAAGTTACTTTCGCCGTGCGAAACTCCACCTTTGAAGGGAAGGAAATTACCGCCGGGGATATCCTGGGCTTGCAGGAAGGCGCCATCGTTACCGTGGGCAAAGAAGTAGAAACGGTTCTTGCCGACCTCTTAACCCATATGGTGACGGACGACAGCTCCCTTATCAGTTTTTATTACGGTAATGATTTGACGGAAGAGGATGCAAACGCCCTCATCGAAAAGGTAACGGCGGATTATGGCAACTTGGATATCGAAATTCACTGCGGCGGGCAGCCCTTATATTACTTCCTGGTGTCGGTGGAATAGTTATACTGCATTAAATTAGAAATGGAAAAAGATTCTTTGCCAAGGCGAAGAATCTTTTTTGTTTTTGTGGTACAATAGAAGAAATCGTTGCGAAACAGGAAGGAAGTAGGACTGTGGTCAACTTTGCCAATATTTTAGACGTGATTGCGAAAGAAAAAAATCTTTCCTGCTCGGATGGAGCAGTCTTTGGCGGCTTTGCTCAGTGGCTCTTGAGTATGGGGGACGAGACGGCGGACGTTACGCTGCAACAGCTTGCCGCCTGCTATATGCAGTCTGCTCCCGGGGCGCGGGCGGGACTGCTCCTGCAAATCGAAAGTCATGTTTTGCAAAAACAGCGGGAATCTGCGGCGGATGAGCCGACTTTTTCCCCGACAAAGAAGGACGGCGTTACGCACCTGCTGGATAAGAAGACATTAGCCCAAGAAGGAGGCGCGGAGGGGCTTGCCACGCCTGTCCAGTATATCAAAGGGGTTGGTCCGAAACGGGCGGCGCTCTTTCAGAAAATGGGCGTTTATACGGCGGGGGACATGGTGCATTTCTATCCCAGAGATTATGAGGACCGCCGCAAAGTCACGTCCATTAACGATTTAGCCATTAACGAAGTGGCAACAGTGCGGGGGAAAATCATCGAAATAGAAGAATATCAGCCCAACCACCGTATGTATATCCTCAAGGTGTGGCTCCAGGACGCAACGGGCATGGTTCCTGTCATTTGGTTTAATCAAAAATATCTGAAAAAAAATTTCTCCCGCGGTATGGAACTCATGGTGCGGGGAAAGCTAGAAAAGAAATATTACAAAGCGGAAATGACGGTGCAGGACTTCGAAATCGTCGGCAAAGAGAAAAACTTAGGCTCTGTCATCGTACCAATCTATCCTGCTACGGAAAAGCTCTCTCAAAAGGTTATCCGTAAAACAGTGCTGGATACGGTAGAAAAATATGAAAAATATATCGGAGAGATTTTGCCCCAGAGCTTGCTGGCAAAAAATAATTTTTTGGCGCGCCGTGTGGCGGTGCGGGAAATGCACTTGCCTACGGACTTTGCGACCCTTGCGACCAGCCGCGACCGCCTGGCTTATGAAGAATTATTCCTCCTGCAAATGGCGTTGCTGGCGCAAAAATCAGGAGAAGGACAACCTGGTATCGCCCACTCTGCTGATAAGGACATTTTAGCCGAGCTAAAAGCTGTGCTGCCTTTTGCTTTTACGGAAGCCCAGGAACGGGTCATCGGTGAGATATACAGTGATATGGAGGACTGCCGCCCTATGGCAAGGCTGGTCCAGGGTGACGTGGGCTGTGGGAAAACTGCTGTGGCAATGGCTGCCCTCTTAAAAGCTGTCCGTTCCGGGCATCAGTGCGCTATGATGGCACCAACGGAGATTTTAGCGCAACAGCATTATCGGGATTTATCGGAAATCTTTGCCAAGCTACATATCAAAGTAGGCTGTCTTACAGGCAGAGTAACGGGGAAAGCGCGGCGGGAGCTTTTAGAGGCGGTAGCAAATGGCGAAATTGACATTTTGGTAGGAACTCACGCCATTATCCAGGAGCAGGTAGAATTTTTGGATTTGAGCCTTGCTATTACCGACGAACAGCACCGTTTTGGCGTCATGCAGCGGAGTGGCTTGCAGCAAAAGGGCAGTCAGCCTGATGTGCTGATTATGACGGCAACGCCTATTCCCAGAACGCTGTCCATGTCCTTATATGGGGATTTGAATCTATCCGTCATCGACCAATTGCCGCCGGGACGGCAGAAAATCGATACCTTTGCTGTAGATGATAGCTATGAGGAGCGTATCTGGCGTTTCGTGAAAAAAGAAGTAGACAAAGGCGGGCAAGCCTATGTGGTCTGTCCTCTGGTAGCAGAATCGGAAAAAATGGATATGCAGTCTGCTGTGGACTTGGTAGAGAAAATCAGTAAAGATGAGCTGAAGGGTTATCGTGTGGGACTGCTCCACGGCAAGATGAAGGGCAAGGAAAAAGAAGAAATCACCAATGCTTTTGTGGCTGGCGAAATTCAGGTGCTGGTATCTACTACCGTTATTGAAGTAGGGGTCAACGTGCCAAACGCCACCATTATGGTGGTGCGGGATGCGCAACGCTTCGGGCTGGCGCAACTTCACCAGCTGAGGGGTCGTGTGGGTAGAGGGAAGAATAAGTCTTATTGTATCCTGATGCACAATGCCAAAAGCGAAGTGGCGCGAAAGCGTATGGAGACTATGGTTGCGACCCAAAACGGCTTTGAGATAGCAGAGGCGGATTTGTCTCTGCGTGGTCCGGGTGAATTTTTCGGGGTACGTCAGCATGGGCTGCCTCAGCTGAAGGTAGCGGATATCTTCTCTGATGGTAAACTGATGGAACAGGCGCGGAAAGATGCAAAAGCTGTGCTTACGGGCAAACTCTCCGTTACAGAGGAGGAAAACGATTTGCTGAGAAAATGCATTGCGGAGAAGTTTTTATTTACGCCGTAGTGCCGCTGTAAACAAAAAATAAAATTTTTTTGTATAAAAAAAGAATATCTGTTCATAATAACCTTTGTACCGAGGAAGTCGAGGCTTTTTCGGCGCAAAGGTTACTTTTTCTATTGCACAAAAGGACTTGCTTTTTTTCGGTCAGACTTTTTTACTCAGGAAAGTAACTGGAAAAAAGATGCAGGAAAAGAGAGTATAGAAATCTGATGCTTGGGGCAGGATACCTTTTGTAAAGGAAAAGGAGGTGAACGGATAATGAGTAGAAAATCTAATGCACCGGTATACGGTGGCGCTTCTTCTGCTTTGGACAAATTCAAAATGGAAGTAGCTACAGAATTAGGTATCTCCAACTATGACCAAATCGACAAAGGGCAATTGTCTTCTCGTCAAAACGGTTATGTTGGCGGTAACATGACCAAAAAAATGGTTGCTTTTGCTGAACAAGCTTTGTCTCAAGGTCAAGCTTCCGGCGTAAACAGCGCAACCCAAACCCAACAAATGAAATAGTTGTGTTTTGATTTTCAATCGTTGTGTTTGCAGTAGTAGTGTAGATTCAGAATATTTGAGATAAATATCTTTGAATGAACGGGTTTTTCGCCCGTTACCAAAAGAAAGAGGAGTGTTCGCTCCTCTTTCTTTTTTGTGTTATGCAGTTTTAAGCGGGGCAGCAGTCGTAAATAAAAATTTGTGTATATGTGTAGGTATACGCAAAGAAAAGAAAAAAAGATGTTATGTTATGACTACCGATGAAAGAAATGAGGAGGTAGTCCTATGCAAGAAGTAAACCAAAACCAAGTGGTAGAAAAGATGCGGCGAATCTTGACAGGTAGACTCAATCAGCTTTGTCGAGAACAGCATATTAGTTTGAAAGAGCTATCTCAAAGGTCGGGCGTTTCTCTTTCTACCGTTAGAAACATATCTCAGGGCAAATATTGTAACGTGGGGATTGCTGTGGTTATCAAGTTGAGCCGTGTTTTCGGAGTAACGCCCAGCCAGTTTGTAGACGAAAACCTGTTGCAGGCAGAGGACAAGTTTTAGGAGGGGGAGAAACTGATGAGTGAAAAA
>CATIYQ010000043.1 GCA_949739465.1 uncultured Peptococcaceae bacterium
CATGGTCTACGTGTCCAATGGTACCAATGTTAATATGTGGCTTTGTCCGTTCAAACTTTTGCTTTGCCATTTCTCTTCCTCCTCGGTTTTTATACTGATTTTTATCATCTATTCTGCCTATTCATCTAGGTCATTGTCACCAAATATTGTAAAACAAAACCCTCTCTTCTGTCAATAAGGGAGTACGGTTCACGCTTATTCAACCTCCAGCGTTTCATGGGCAAGATACAACACATCAGTGCCGCTGCCGTCATCTAAAGCTCGCCACTTAATAATCACTTTTTTGGCTACAGGCGGTAAATCCTCCGTTGCATCGCTGTTGAAATAAGCAAGAACATCTGCCTCACTTTGGAAGTCCATATCCTCCGGTACGGACTGCATAGAGTAAGCGTCAAAACAACCAATATAATCCCCTTCATTGGTCTGGAGCAGCTTTTCCATGCGCAGATAATAGCTGTCAGCGCCAAACACTTCCAGATAATACCGACCTGCTGCTTCATCATAAATCAACAAATCTGTAGTTTGGGGCTTTTCTACCTCCTGCCCCATATGACGAAGTACGCCGTCTTCCAACGCCTTTTTATCCAAATAAAAGCTATAATACATATCGTCGGTTCGCTCTTCGTCGGTTAATTCTATCCAAGGAGCAAAGATAATACCGCTGTTTAACAACAATTGTTCGTCGATATCTTCCCCCTCCGTGAAAACAGGCAACAGCGTATAATTCATCTTATCTAAATAATAAGTCATCCACTTTTCCCGTTCTTCCGGATAGATAGGCAGTTCTTTGGCATAGCCTTTTGCACGCTCCAGCGTATAGCTGCCCTCCCAGCCGGTCATATCCGTCCAAGTTGCCCCGGTGTTTTCCGGCAATTGTTCTTCCTGTCCCGGTTTATTTTCCCGGTCAGGCTGATTGGTTTTTTCCTCATCTTTTCCACAGCCAGCAAAGAGCATCGCCCCACACAAGCATAATGCTGCCAGAGATAGGATTTTTTTCTTTTCCATGGTTTCTACTTCCCTTTCTTATTCTGTCATACTTTTCCGATTTTATTGATTACAGGCGCAAACCGCCGATGATTTCGTTAATATCCGCAACACCTTCTTTATCCAGCCATTCTGCAATGCCGTCTACCACTTCTACCGCTGTCATAGGGTTGATGAAGTTGCCGCAACCGATTGCCACGGCAGACGCCCCCGCCAGCATAAATTCAATGGCGTCAGTCGCCGACACAATGCCGCCCATACCAATAATAGGGATTTTGACCGCCTGGTGTACTTGCCATACCATACGCAGCGCCACAGGCTTAATAGCAGGACCGGAAAGTCCCCCCACCACATTACCTAAGATTGGTCGCCGTGTTTTCACATCGATTGCCATACCTAACAACGTGTTAATAAGAGATACGCCGTCTGCCCCCGCCGCCTCCACAGCTCTGGCAATGTCTGCAATGCTGGTTACATTAGGAGACAATTTCATAATCACCGGCAGTTTGGTTCGTTTCCGCACTTCTGTTGTGACTTCCGCCGCCATTTTAGGGTCAGTGCCGTAAGCCAGCCCTCCGGCTTTTAAGTTAGGGCAAGAGATATTCACTTCCAGCCCGGCAATGCCCTCATGTCCATCTAATTTTTCCACGGCAGCAGCATATTCCTCCACAGAATGCCCCACCATGTTGACAATAACAGCCAAGTCCTTCTTTCTTAGTTGTGGCAGATAATGTTCCAAAAAATAATCCACACCGGGATTTTGCAACCCCACACTATTCAGCATACCGGAGGCGGTTTCTGCAATACGCACACCTTTGTTGCCCAGCCAAGGTTCTGCCGATACCCCTTTGACCATGATGCCGCCTAAGCGGCTGATATCATAAAACTTACCGAATTCTTCCCCATAACCAAAGGTACCGGAGGCGGTGCATACCGGGTTTTTCATAGCAATGCCGGCAATATTTACTGCTGTCCTAGTCATCAAAAACCACCTCTTCCCCACGGAATACGGGACCGTCATAGCAGACCCGATATTGCTTTACCGAGCCGTCGGCTTGTTTCAATTTGCAAATGCACCCCATGCAGACGCCAATACCGCAGCCCATACGTTTTTCCAGCGACACTTCGATAGGCACACCGTACTTTTCAGCGATTTCCACGGTCCGCGCCATCATAGGCGTTGGTCCGCAACAGTAGATGAAGTCAATTTTCTCTTTACTGAGCAAATCCTCCAGCAAAGCGGTAACAAAGCCTTTTTGCCCCGCAGAGCCGTCGTCAGTAGCAATTTGCACCTGCACGCCGTTCTCTTGCCAGTTATCCGTTCCCACTAAGGCAGCGCCTTTACTTGCCCCCATCAATCCGTAAGCAGTAATGCCTTTTTCCTGCAAGGTTTTCGCTAACGGTAAGAGCGGCGCAATGCCCATGCCGCCTGCAACGAGAGCCGCCCTTTTCCCCTTCGACACCATGGTAAAGCCGTTGCCTACCGGTCCGATAAGGAACACATCGTCCCCCTGCTGCATTTCACTCATCAGGTCAGTCCCCTTGCCAACAACAATATAGAGAATATTGATTGTGCCCTTCACCGTATCAATATCACTAATACCAAAGGGACGATTTAAGAACGGTTCAAAGCTGCGATAAATAGGACGCACCATAACAAACTGCCCTGGCATTGCCTGCTCTGCGATTTCCGGTGCGGCAATGGTCATCTCATAAATGCCAGGCTGGGCAGGCTCGTTTTTTAGGACTTGTCCTTTTGCTGATAATACCACCTATCTCACTCCTTATCGTGATTTTTCTGTCATACTCTCATTACCTATCATCATAACAAATTTTCTTGGCTTTGACTACTGTCACTTTCTCTTATCTTCTTTATTCGCTATGCGCTCTTAAAATCCTTTGCCCTTTCGTTAAGCGCAAAAAAAGAGATAGGAGCATCTCCTATCTCTTTTCTATTTTTATTTACCCCGTGTTTCTTCAATCATCATATCTTTAATCTTCATCAAGCGAATGGTGTTACTCCGTTCGTTTTCATCCAATTTCATTTTGATATATTTGATTGTTTCATTA
>CATIYQ010000044.1 GCA_949739465.1 uncultured Peptococcaceae bacterium
AAAACTGTCTGGGGTTTCTGGAAAGGCGTAACCCCATCTAACAGAGTGTGGCGATTATAACCAACAAGATCGCCGTAATCATCATTGGCAATTCCATAATCCAGCCATTCAAACGGCACATCAGTAAAGTTCTCATTTTTTACACGAAATTTGAAAGCAGCCAGACAACCACTGTCATTTTCCCAGATATAATTGCCCCCAACCGTGTCAATATAATGGATATAAACCCGATGCGTGTTCTCACTCAACGGGATATCCGAAGCGTTTATGGAAATAAAGTCTTCCACAGCACTGATGCTACCATCAGGAGATATCCAATTCCTGTTTAAGGTCTCAGCGTCTGAGCCGCTAGCCATACCAAGAGCGCCATCATCCAGGTCCTCATCAAAGCCTTCTAATGTAAAGATATCTGAATTATAACAGATTGCAAAGGCCGTATCCACCAATCCATCCGGCAACATAGCAGAAAGATTTTCATACTTCACTGCCATAATAACCTGACTGCCGGCAGGCAACGCCGTTGGGTCAAGAGGTTCTGGGTCAGCGGTAGGGTCGGCATCCGCTGCATAAAACTCGATGAAAAATCTTGTGTCAGCACTGTCAGCACTACCCTCTCCGTCAGGATCAGGCGTCGGCAACTCCGTCGGCATAACAAATTCTAATGGAAACAGCGGTTCTGACGAAGTATGGTCTCTCTTCAAAATCGCCTTTAACAATACGTCAGCGTCAACGCGGGTATACTCTGTAAACAAATCCGATGCCGCAGTAATGTCTACCAGCAAATCCAAGAAATTCACTTCTCCGTCACCGTTGTAGTCACCCATACGCCGCAGGACATACACCTTACGCTCTTTCGTTACCGTTTTATCTACCGCGTCAGGATTATCCAAGCTGGCTTTTTCTGTATAAGAATAGGTTATCGTATATTCTGCCGAGAATTGCCCTTCTGGAATATCAAAGGTCGTAATCCTTTCTCCCTTTTGCCAAGGAGCTAAATCGAAGGTTTTATCACCGCTTACCGTTCGCGTTACAACACCAGCCGTATCCGCCGCCGAACTTTCTGTACTTATCACTAATTTATCATCAGAACCTTGCACCGAGAAACCGGGGTCAGTAAACGGATATCCTTCATAGAGATACAAATCCGGAACAGTATTATCCTTGTTCCCTTGTTTTAACCACATAACAGGGTCCTTAGCAACAGCACTCATGCCGGACACGCTCCAATGCGCCATAAAAGGTAAATCACACACATTGCCCGCCGTGGTCAAATCACGTCCAGGACCGGATAAAATTAATTCCGTACCGTCAGCTTTACTTACCTTTTCCACGCCGTTTCGTCTCTCCGCCGCACCGTTTATTTCTAAACCGGTTTCACCAGAGGTAACAGCCGTGAAATACACAGAAAGGAAATGATAACCATGGGTAAGCTCGCCATTCTCATCCACTCCGGTCTTATTAATCTTAATGGGAGGGTTTTTCAGCGTGGCCGAAGCAAGTCTTAATACCCCAGTATAATTATTAACATAAGGATAAAGCGCGTCTTCATCCCGACCAGGGTCATCCGCCCCATTGGTGCCCGGCGGACGGGCAGGACCGGTAAACATCAATCCACCGTCCCAATTCAGGTCATCGCCAAAGGACAACTTTAAGTAAATTTCAGCAGCCGCAGCATCCATTTTAGCCACCGTATCAATCTTATCTGGCAAGGCAGTATCCATGATTTCCATGGCTTCCGCTTCCGACATATTCATTGCCTTATACTCAGTATAAGCATTATAGGCAATCTGTTCATTCAGCGTAATACCGGTTAAATCAACCCCTGTTTTCAGACAAGACGTGCCGTCAGCAAGGGTTTCCGGCGCAATATAGCCATCAGTCCCTAATTTATGAAAGCCACTGTCCGCTGCCTGAAGAACACTAGGGTTAAAACGAATATGAAACGTATAAGAAAGCAAGTCGCTGAAATTGTTAAAGTAAATATCCAGTCTAAGCTGGTCACCGGCTTTCACCTTATATCCGGGCGTAATACTCATAGAATAATCATTATCATAACCGCTGGATTTTAGGTCAAAATAGACATTTCTGCCCATTTCAGCTTCATAGGGTATCTCGACCTTAGCGCTTTTCTCACCGCTACGGGTCACCGTCACATAAACGCTGCCACCGTCGGGACTAAGGTTACTTGTACCGAGACGCATGGCAATACCGCCCTCATTATCCACTGTTTCCGGTCCGGCAATTTTTTCAAACCCCGAACCCTTCCTAACATAAACGGTTATCTTATCATTCTTTTTGGCCGCGCCCGCTTCTGTATTGGACGGCGTCAAAATCAAGTAATCATCAATACCGAAGTCCAACAAACCGGGGTCAAATGTATCAGGGTCTGCCGTATAGTTGGTGTAGTTATACACCTTCACCGTGTTCTCTAGCATTTGCTTGATTCTATCGTCCGTAGAAAGACTTTGCGGCAATTCATATACCTGTTCCGCTGTTAACACAAGATTGCCAACAACAGGAACAGCCTCTTTCACAGAAGGAGGCGGCGCCAACAGATTCAAAGATTGAATAGACGCCCGATAACCATTGGGAGAAGAGATGTGATGATACCGCTGTTGCAATGCCAAATCAGTTACCCCTGCCGGAATATCATCGGTAGACGCGAAATAAAGAGGAGAACCTTTTTCACCCCAAGTACCAGTGCCTTTCGCCAAGCATTTAAAATACAACCGCACCACTCTATGACTGTACGACGGTGTAGCGCTGCCATTCAAATGAGAAAGGTCTACCACATTATCACTACTAAATTCCAGCTTAATGAGACCTGTTTCCGTGTTCACATAAGGCGTTTGCCGCCACTGACTACTGCCGGTAGTGTCCTGTTTTGCCCCCCAGGCAAATAAGTCACTGTAAACACCAATACCATAAGAAGGGTTACCACCTACCACATAGCAAGTCCCATTATCGACAATATTGGAAGGAATCATAAATGGACTGATCAAAACACCTTCTTCGTTTGTCTTCACAGGATTACCGATTTTATATCCAGCAGTGCCGCCAATCACAGTAGGAGAAAGTGCTGTCAATTCCAGCACAGTCGGATCATATTTAATAGGCAGCGTTACAGACTGCACCTTGGTGATGTTGTTCAGCACAATATCAGCGACATAATAATTACCGACCACCATGTTTCCGGGCGTACGTCTAACATTTTTCGAATTAGTAGAAACCAGGTTAGAGCCATCCCCTACATTGTTGCGAAGATCCCACATTTCCATACTGACAGAAGGCGTTCTGCTGTCAGTATAAGGAACAGCAACCCTATCGCTTTCCGTCATGCCTAAAGATTGACAACTCACATATACCGTGCCGCCGCCACTGTTCATCCAGTCGACATCCAGCGGGATAGCACAGCAAGCGCCCTGGGGATTATAGGTCCCCATACCGATTAAATCACCGTCTGTCTGACTGTTATAGACACGATAAGTAGCCTCGCCCCCAAGATTCCACATATAAAGTGTTGGGACAAGACCGTTTGTTTCCCCATAAATATCGGAGCATGTGTAGTTGTAAACAATGCAATTTCCAGCGTTAGGCGCGTTAGATTGGACGCCGTCTTCGGCGGCATAAACACTGAGAGGCACACACCCTAAAAGCTGCATGACAATCAGTAACGCTACTGTCAAAACGCTTACGAGACGTTTTCCCGCATTTTCCTTCATCATACCAATTCACCTTCTAGACCGTGCTGCTAACGGCACAATTGACATTACTTCTAACTGGGATTACTCGGCAAAATGCTTTTCATAACCTCACTTTTGCAATGGGAACAGAACTTAATCCAAGTCAGTATTTTACCATTGTCAACCGGCTTTTTCAAGCCCTATCCCAAAGGCAGTTTTACCTTTTGTCCTTAAAATCGACAATTAAATTGAGAGTCCACACCCAATTTAATTTATCACATTAACTTTACATTCAAATATTATCACAGTTGAAATTGCTTGTAAATAGAAAAAAACCAATCATTTCCTGGTTTCGGTTTGGTTTTTTATGGAAAAAGCAATCTCTTGTTTCCGCGAAATATCTTACGATATCAAACAAAAAAGGACGGAAAATTCCGTCCTTTTTGTTTGATAATTTATCCTTATTTGTCCATATTTACCGAACCACTCTTATTTCCTGTCGTCTCAATCTGAGCGTTACGATGAAACAGTAATTCATAATTACGCACCCGTTTCGGAATCAATCCCTGGGGACGCAGCCACAGCGCCGCCAATAAAATCAAACCATAAATCAGCATTTGATAGTCGGCAAAGTCCCGCAGCTTTTCGTTGACGCCAATCAGGAGAAAGGCGCCTACCGCCACCCCCAGGGGATTATCCATACCCCCCAAAATCACCATGCAGATAATCATCAAAGATTTTGAAAAGTCATAGTCATCGGGTCCCACAAAAGACATATAGTGCCCATAGAACGCCCCGGCAATGCCGCAAAAGGCACCGCCAATACAAAAGGCAAAAAGTTTTTCTTTGTTAATATGAATACCGAGACAGCCTGCCACCACTTCATCCTGACCGATATTATTAAGCGCTATGCCTTTGGCGGAAAGATTAACTCGATAGGCCACAAACAAAAGCGCCGCCAAAAGCAACAATGCCAAATAAAGATAATTCGCCTGATACGGTATGCGGAAACCAAACAGCTCATGGGTCTGGTGAAAAGAGAAACTGCCAATGGTAAAGCCAGGAAGACCGGGCATACCGTTGGGTCCACCCACCGCTTTGATATTCACAATGACCAGGGAAAAAATAAGCTGCAGCGCCATGGTTACCAATGACAAATAATAGCCTTTGGTCCGAAGGGTAGGCGCTCCCACCAAACCGCCCAGCACAGCCGTTACCACAGCAGCAAAAAGCAAACCCAACCAAGGAGAAATACCCAACTTCATGGTAACAACGCCGGTGGTATACGCCCCAATACCAAAGAAAGCGGCAGGCGCAAAGTTTACCATATCCGCGCTGCCCATCTGGAAGTTAAGTCCCAATGCCAAAATGGCATAGACGCATACCAGAACGCCGATGTGGAGCGCGTAAGGCTTACCGCTTAGCGCAAGAGGCAAGAAAACGGCTCCCAACAACACAACCGACAGAAAAACCTTTCGTTCTTTAATGCAAGCGGTATAAGCTCGATCTATTATGCCCTTCTTCTCCAGAGAGAGAATGGCAATAACAATGACTGCCAGCAGCGGCAGACTTAAGTTATAGTCTAAATACAACACGAAAAAGACAGCCAGCCAAATAAGGGCGACCGTAAGCAGAGAAACGCCAATATTTCTTTTGTTCGTCGTCTTTTCTTGATTCCTTACCATGGTGATACCTCTCGCTATCTCTATTTCTATTTGCCAAGGGGTTTAGACTTTTTCCACTGTTTTCTCGCCCAGGATACCTTCAGGCTTTGCCACCATGAAGAGAACCACCACGATAAAGGCTACTGCGCTGGCGTAAGCCGCGCCCCCGGGGAAGATAGAAACAAACACTTCAATAAAGGCAAGAAGCATACCGCCGATAATGGCGCCATAAACATTGCTTAAGCCCCCGACTACCGCCGCGCTAAAGCCTTTAATGCCATATAACGAACCGTTATCAAAACGAACCGTACCGTAATAAGCGCCGATGAGAAAACCTGCCACCGACAGAAGCAGTCCGCCCAGAATAAAGGTAGTAATAGCAACGGAACGAATGTTAATCCCTGCAATAGCAGCCAGCCGTTTGTTTTGCGCCATGGCTTGCATGGCATTGCCCATCTTGCTCTTTCTAAGGAAGAGGAACACCGCCAACAGCACCAGGAATGTCACGCAGATAATGGTTACATTGCGATAAGAAAGAAGCGCGTGCCCCCCAAAAGAACCACCGGGAATAAGTCGAGGAAAGCGCTGGGGATTCCTGCCCAATGGAAAGAAAAGACCAATCATTTCTCGGATAACCACCCCTAAGGCAATGGTACTTAAGAGAGGCATCAACGAGGAAGATTTTTCAAAAGGACGAATGGAAGAAAGGTAGGTAAATACG
>CATIYQ010000045.1 GCA_949739465.1 uncultured Peptococcaceae bacterium
GGAAGCGATAAGCGCAATAGGTCAGCAGTGCAAAAATCACCATCCATGCAACATGCCAGCAAACACCCCTTTTCGGCGGCGCATATTTCAGCCGTTCTTGCATCATAGGCCAATCGGAAAAAAGAGGGTCCTCCGCTACTGGTCCGTTTTGTTGTTCCATCTCTTTATTTTTGTTTTCTTCCATTCTATTTTCTTCCATAGAAGTAGTCCCTTCTTCACTTTTTGCAGGCAAAGAACACCCGCTCTCTTTTTTCCATTGCCGAGATAACTTGGTCGTCTGCCTCCCCATTCCCTATCTCATGCCAAGACATATCCAATCCTTCTGATAACAAAACTTCCCGAAAACCAACTTCTTGCAAAAGGGCAATTACATCAGCTAAGAAATAGCCTCTTTGGATATGTTCCTCTTGATGACGCACATATTGCCCTTTGCCATTGGAGACAAAAAAGTCTAAATCCATATAGATACAGTTCTTTTCAAAATGATTTTGCCAAATAAGGCAGCAATCATTTTTTTCATCTCGGAAAAGGTTTTCACCCAGCACATCGGCATAATAGTGCATGGTTCTCATATCAAAAACAAAACTACCACCGGGCAACAAACACTGATAAATTTCCTGTAATACCTTATTTAAATCATCAAGAGACAAAAGATAATTCAGTGTATCAAAGAAGGAAATCACCGCATCAAATTGGGGCGCAAAGTTTAACTCCCGCAAATCCCGCTCAATAAAGAGACAAGACACACCCGCTGCATAGGCTTTATGGTCCGCCATAGCAAGCATTTCACTGGAAAGGTCTACCCCGCAAGTGTCAAAGCCCGCTTTCGCTAACGGCACGATAAACGCGCCAGTGCCGCATCCGGCGTCCAATACGGTATTGACAGCATAGCCCTCCCGCCGCCAAAAAGCCTGCAGCTGTTCTACCATAGCGTCATAAGGTACATCTTCCATAAATAAATCGTATACCGCTGCCAACGACGTATAGGAATTGGTTATCACATCTCGATTTTCCTTCATGTTAACCACGTAACCCTACACATATTTGAGGGCGGGCGCATCGCCCCACAGCCGTTCCAAGCTGTAATATTCCCGTTCCTCCGGCTGGAATATATGAATTAAAACAGAACCATAATCCATTAAAATCCATTTTGCCTCTTGATATCCCTCAATACGGATACATTCATGCCCCAAAAGCGCCATTTTTTCTTCAATATTATCACAAATGGCTTTGACCTGATGACTATTATTTCCGGTACAAATCAAAAAATAATCCGTCACCGGAGAGATTCCATGTAAATCCAAGCTAATAATATCTTCCGCCTTTTTTTCATGGGCAAATTCCGCGCATTGTTTTATGGTGTCATTATCTATTACCAATTTCTTCACCTCGTTTATTTTGCTAAAACTGTTCCCAGTCCTATTATTTCCCCTGTTCCTGATAATAATCCCTGGCAATAAAGGCCTTGGGATGAATATTCCGTTGATATTGAGTCAGCCATTTGATTTTGTTATCCAAGCATAGGAATGTGGACATATCCTTATTGGTACGCGCCAAATCCCTTGCCTTATTTACCCCCGCCCAATCACGGTTTGGCTCTGTCATATCCGCTAAAAATAACAGCTGACTGATGATAGGCATCGCTGCGTCTGCCGTCGTATGAATCCAGACAGCGGAAACAATTTCTTCATCGGTAACACCGAAAACATCTTTCGCCATTTTCGCCCCCACAGGACCATGCAAGAGAATGGGCTGTTCATAAGAAGCCTGGTCTACATCAAGCTGTTCTCTTCGAGCGATTTCTACCAATTGGTCATTGGTATACGTTCTGGCAACATCATGAAGAAGTCCGGCAAGATAGGCCTTATTCTCGTCTGCACCATAGATACGAGCAAGCTCTCTACACCAATTGGCAACACGTAAAGAGTGTTGATAACGCTTATGCAATAAATTTTCTTTGAGCCAATTACGAATATTTTGTTCTAATACAACATCTGCTTCCATTGATTCTAAACTCCAAATCTTTTCCACTATTCTGAATATAATTTATTTTTATAAATATAAGTCTCTACGGCGCTGGGCATGAGATATTTAATGGGCATACCCTCTTTGACCCGCTGCCGCACATCCGTAGAAGAAATGGCAAGAGCAGGGATTTCCATATAAAAAATCCTATCTTTTGCTGATTGGGGCAAGTCACTGCTACGAATGGCAGACAAATCAAACCCTGGTCGGGTTGCTGCAATGAAACGACACTTTTCAAATAACTGCTCTACATTTTTCCAGGCAATGATTTCTAAGATTGCGTCTGCCCCAGTAATAAAATACAGCTCCGCTTCCCCCTGATACAGCTCCTGAAAATAAGAAACCGTATCATAGGTATAGGAATATCCCGGACGTTCAATTTCCACACGGGATACATGGAAATAGGGATTGGTCACTGTCGCCAAAAGCGTCATCATAGCGCGGTGATAAGCATCGGCGATTTTCCGTTCGCTTTTGTGGGGCGGCTTCCCGGAAGGAACGAAAATCACTTCGTCCAAGTCAAACTGCACCCGCGCTTCCTCTGCTGTGACCAGGTGTCCGTTATGAATGGGATTAAAGGTACCCCCCATCAGACCGATTTTTTTTACCGCTGCTGCCAAAACAAACCAAACCTACTTCCCTATCAAACTTTTCTTGTTATCATATCATATTTTCTCAGAAATTGCTATCGTGGCAATTCTATCTGCGGTTTCTTGGTAGACTCTTTATAAAGCAAAAAGTTATGACCAATCACCTGCACCAGTTCGCTCTTTGTAGCGTCCGCAACTGCTGCAGCCAGCGTATCCACAGATTCTGCAGCATTGTTTAAC
>CATIYQ010000046.1 GCA_949739465.1 uncultured Peptococcaceae bacterium
ACAATTTGTTATGCTGGATTTAAATCTTAAAAAACAGGTGATTGCCATGACAGAAAGAGAAACCTTAGAAAAAATCAAAGCCTTTTTCGCTGCCGACCGTTTTGCGGTGGAAAACGGTATCGAAATCATAGAAGCCGCTCCCGGTTACGCCTGCTGTCGCTGTGAGATAACGCCAAGCCATCTCAATGCCGGCGGCACCGTGCAAGGCGGTATGCTCTTTACCCTGGGGGATTTCACCTTTGCAGCAGCGGCAAACGCCGGCGGTATCGCCACCGTCACCCTGGACAGCGCTATCACCTTCCACCGCCCGGCAAAAGGCAACACCCTTATGGCCACGGCAAGAGAAGTAACGGCAGGCAGGACCATCTGCCACTACCAGGTGGACATCTGTGACGAGCTGGGAACGAAAGTCGCCACCCTTGCCGTCAACGGCTACCAAAAGGGAGAAAACCATATTTTCGACTAAGGAGCGATACCATGGCAGCAAAAGAACAGGAGCCAAGCCGGACCTCCAGAAATAAAACCTTGACCCTCTCCCCGGAGGAGACAGCTTTTTACGCCGGGAAAAGTCTCAGGCTCGCCGACCCCGCTCCCATAGAAAAGCTACAAGACAGGATTATCTGCGGCGATACCTTCGCCACCCTTCCCCTCCTACCGGAGAAATTTGCAGACCTCATCATTGCCGACCCGCCCTATAACCTGCGGAAGGACTACCACGGCGCTACCTTTCGGGAAACCTCCCAACAAGAATACGCCGACTACACCCGCCGCTGGATTGCAGGGGTACGTCCCCTTCTTAAGGATAACGCTTCTCTCTATGTCTGTTGCGACTGGAAAAGCAGCATAATCATCGGTCCCATTCTAGCCGAATATTTCCTGGTGCAAAACCGTATCACTTGGCAACGGGAAAAAGGCAGAGGGGCAAAAGCCAACTGGAAAAACGGCATGGAGGATATTTGGTTCTGCACTTGCAGCAAAGACTACTATTTTGACCTGGACGCGGTAAAGGTCCGCCGCCGTGTACGGGCGCCCTATCGAACGGAAGGCGCGCCCAAAGATTGGGAGGAGACGGCGGAGGGCAATTTCCGCAATACCTGTCCCTCTAATTTTTGGGACGATATTTCCGTCCCCTATTGGTCTATGCCAGAAAATACCGACCACCCTACCCAAAAGCCGGAAAAGCTCATGGCAAAACTAATCCTCGCCAGCTGCCCACCGGGCGGCATGGTCTTCGACCCCTTCTTAGGCTCCGGCACTACCGCCGTCACTGCAAAAAAGTTAGGACGACGCTTTTGCGGCGTGGAGCAAAATCCGCTCTATTGCGCCTGGGGTGAGGAACGGCTGGAACGTGCAGAAGAAGACAAAACCATTCAGGGCTTTGCCGACGGCGTCTTCTGGGAACGGAACGCCGCGCCTCCAAGAAAGCGGGGACAACAAAAGAAAAAAACAGAATGAGACAGATAAGACAATTTTTGGCAAAACGTTCTTTTGGCGGCTTTTTCAGGATTTTTAATATAAGACATGATACACTGAGCGTAGATAAAGGAAAGAAGGCGTAGAAAAACTGTGAAAATCGTTTATTGGGTTTTAGGCATTTTTTTCACCATCATGGCGTTAATCAGCGCGGTGTTACCTGTGCTTCAGGCATGGTTTTTCTGGATATTGGCAGGCGTCTACTTCAGCAAAGCGTCACCCAGATTCCGCAATTGGTTTACCAATTGTTGGATTTATCGTAAATTCCTCTATAAAATCTTAGAGAAAAAGAATGGTATCACCGCTCCTTCTTCCGTCAGCAAAATCAATTAATTAATATATTAATCTAATACAAAAGACGAAATCATCTGTTGAGATAATTTCGTCTTTTTTGCAGCGGGGTTCAAGACATCCGAGAAAACTGCGTCTCTTCTCCAGCAAGAGAAACAGATTCCGTCTCAAACCCCTGATATAAAACAGGAAACCAAAGGCTTTTGCCTCCGGCAAAGGGTATGATTTACCGAAAGAAACCACGGAAGCTATAAGAGGGGTTCTCTTATAGCGTTCCATAGTCTTTTCAGCGGCGGCAAGATAGGTTCGCCGCGTTTTGCATAAGAAACCAACGAGCGTGTTGATTAGGTTGATTGGATTGATAATTCTTATATATGTTCAATCTTGGGAAGGACTACCCTTCTAAGATAAGAAATCTTCTCAAGAATTGGCATTGTTTCATTCACTGCCGGATTTGTCGTTCTTATGTTGAATGAAGAGAATTTAGAGTGAAGACTTAGTTGCAGCCACAGCCACAGCCGTTATTTCCGCAGCCATTGTTGTAGCATGGTTGCACGCCGCAGCCACAGCTATTGTTGCCGCAAGCAGAACCTAAGAATTCACATACAAATTGTAATACGATCAAGATAATGATCAAACCTACAATTCCTCCAAATCCACATGCACCATAATTGCCAAAACAACCCATAAAAAATCCCTCCTTGTTTTTTCTTTATTTTTTTCTAGGAGCTGCTAAGAGCGGGAGAGCGTCCCTGCTTCCAGGAGACGCCCGCTCCCCTTAGCATAGAGCTGAAGAAGTTCTTCAGCGTTCAACCGTCCGGCAAGCAAATACCGGCGTCATGACCTCTGGTAACATGGAAACTTACCAGCAGCCGCCACAGCCAAACACAGAACCGAGGATGGCAAGACCAACCAACGCTCCTATGAGACCAAAGCCGCCGCATCCGCCACAGCCGCCATTTCCCCAGCCACAGCCGCAACCATTGCCACAGCCATTGCCCCAACCGCAACCACCGCAAGAGCCACTGCAACCGTAATTACAGTTACAGTTATTGCAGGAACAGCAGTTATTGGAACAGGTATTGGAGCAAGTATCGTAGCAGGGGTAGCAGCAATTGGTGGAACAGTTATAGTTTCCGCAGCTATTATTGTAAAACATAGTATAACCTCCTACCGGAGCAAGTATTGTCGGTGTTCCCGGCGCTCCATATTTCATCATATGAACAAGCACCGCCGGGTGTGACGCCAACTTCTTTTCTCCCGAAACAAGCCACACTACAAGCAAAAACAGCTGCCCGCCCAGAGGCTTTCGCCCTCTTTGCCGCCTGACCGTTGATACATTTCTAACATATGGATTTTAAAGGAAAAGTGTGCATAATCCACCACGGACTACAAAAAATTTCCAAGTACTTCCGGCAATTACATTTATCTATGGAGTAATTTGTTGTTTGTTCGTCCTAATAGGTAATCTACACTGACGTTATAAAAATCTGCCAGCTTACCCAAGATAGGAATGGGAACGCTGAAACGGTCTGATTCATAACCGGAATAGGTTGTTTGATGGATATGGAGATAATCGGCGATTTGTTGCTGGGAATAATCCCCGTCTTCCCGCAATTCTCGAAGTCTATCAAATTTCATAGAAATTCCTCCTAAAATTAAATTCGTCATAATTGCGTCAAACTTACCCTCTTAGTATAGAATAGCGTCATAATGATGTCAAGATGGATTTAAGGAGGCGTCAAAAAATGAAAGAACATTTAGCGCGATACACACTAAGAATAGACAGCTCGTTATTGGATAAGCTGGGTTATATAGCAGAATATGAAGGCAGGACAAAAAATAGAGAGATTGAGCAATTGATAAAAAAGAGAATTGCAGAGTTTGAAAAGGAATTTGGTGAGATAAAAAGCAAAGAAAATCTTTAATACTATTGGTTTTTCCGAGATTATCTCGAATATCTACCTGACAATCTGGATAAAATAACCAGAAAGAGAAATCGCCGAAAACAGGAGGTCAACCTATGACAGAAACGAAAACCAACACCTTGCCAAAACGGGAAGAAATCCCTGCAAAATATTATTGGAAGCTGGAAAAAATATATCCAACAGACGATGCTTGGGAACAAGAGCTGGCAGACATCAAAGCCATGGTGCCAAAAGCCGCAGGCTACCAAAAAGACTTCGGGAAAAGCGCCGACCAAATCCTTGCTACCCTTCGCTTCAAAGAAGAATTAGAACAAAAGCTGGATAAATGCTACACCTATGCCGCTATGCGGAAAGACCAGGATAACGCCAACAGCAAATATCAAGATATGAAAAACCGCGTTCACAGCGCGGCAGTAGAAGCAGGCACCGCCTTTTCTTGGTTCGCCCCGGCAGTGCTCGCCCTAGACCCTGCTTTCTTAGAAGAGGCGCTCCAACAATCGGAGCTTGCCGGCTACCGACGGTATATGGAGGAAATCACTCGTCTCCGCCCCCATACTCGCCCAGCAGCAGAGGAGGAGCTCCTTGCTATGACGGGAGAAATCAGCTCCGCTACCAATGAAATCTTCGGCATGGCAAACAACGCCGACATCAAATTTCCCTTTGTGAAAAACGCCCAGGGAGAGGAAGTGGAGCTGACCCACGGCAACTACATCAGCTTTATGGAGTCTCCCGACCGAGAAGTACGGAAAAATGCTTTTACCGCTCTTTATGACACTTATGGCAAGCAGAAAAACACTTGGGCGGCGCTGCTCTCTAACAGTGTAAAACGAGATGTTTTCTATGCCAAAGTACGAAATTATCCCAGCGCATTGGAATCCGCTCTCTTTGACGAAAAGATTCCTTTCCAAGTATACGACCAGCTTATTGCCACTGTGCGGAAGAATTTACCCGCTTTCTTCGACTATCTGGATATCCGCAAAAAATGCTTAGGCGTGGATAAGCTCCATATGTACGACGTTTACGCTCCAATTCTCCCCGAAAGCCGCGCCCACATTCCCTATGAAGAAGCAGTAGAAATGGTGAAAGCCGGACTGATGCCTTTAGGCAAAGACTATGTAGACATTTTAAGCCGAGGAGTAGCAGACGGCTGGGTAGACGTGATGGAATCGGTGGGAAAAACCAGCGGCGCTTATTCCAGCGGGGCATACGGCACCGACCCCTATGTGCTGATGAATTATCACGGCAACTTAAATAGCGTGTTCACCCTGGCCCACGAGCTGGGACACTCCATGCACTCTTACTATTCCTGGCACAATCAACCCTTTATCTACAGCTACTATGGCATTTTCTTGGCGGAGATTGCCTCCACCGTCAACGAAAACCTGCTCTGCCGCCATATGCTGGCCCACACCGACGACAGAGAAGAAAAACTTTCTCTCATCAACTTCTATTTGGAAGAATTCCGAGGAACAGTGTTCCGTCAGACCATGTTTGCTGAGTTTGAAAAGATTATCCATGAGGAAGTAGAACGGGGCAACAGTCTCACCTATGAAAAATTCTCGGAAATCTATTACCAGCTGAACTTAGACTATTTCGGTCCTGACATGGCGGTAGACGAGGCTATCGCGTTAGAGTGGGCGCGGATTCCTCACTTTTACCGTGGGTTCTATGTGTATAAATACGCCACAGGTTTCTCGGCGGCGGCAGCCCTCGCACAGCAGATTTTACAGGAAGGGGACGTTGCGGCTACTCGCTACAAAGACTGCTTCTTAAAGTCCGGCTCCAGCAAAGACCCTATCGACACCTTAAAAGCGGCAGGAGTAGACATGACCACCCCTGCGCCAATACAGGCGGCATTCGACGTCTTCCGCGGCTATACGGAAGAGCTGAAGAGCCTGCTATAATCGCTCCAAGGAAAAAGGACTGCTATCTAAAGATAGCAGTCCTTTTTTGTTAATCGTCCAGCACGGGCATATTGCGGAAATAATTGCCCACCACATCATAAGTATCCGTTACGGTAACAAAGGCGTGTTTGTCCCGCTCCCGCACGATTTGCTTCAACCGCTGCAGCTCAAAGCGGCTCACCACACAAATCAGCACATCTTTTTCCTGCTTGCTGTAACCGCCGTGACCTTTCAGCATTGTGATACCGCGGTGAATTTTCTCCGTAATTTCCGCAGCAAGCTCCTCTCCGTAAGAGGTAATAATGGTGGCGGTCCGCTTCTTGGAAAGCCCCTCGATAATCTTATCAGTAGTCTGGGCAGCGGCATACATATTCACCAAGGTATACATGGCTTTGTCAAAGCCGAAGACAAAGCCGGCGCCGATGATGATGAAGAAGTTAAAGATAATGGAAACTGACCCTACAGACAGACCAAACTTCCGAGATAAAATCACCCCGATGATATCCGTGCCGCCGAAAGAGCCGTGGCTCTTAATGGAAAGTCCGGTGCTAAAGCCCATTAAAATACCGCCGAAGATAGCGGCGAGAAGCGGTTCTTCCGTATAGACAAGCTGGGGGAAATGGGTCTCCAACAAAGAAAGCAACACCGCCTCCAGCACAACGCCGAAAATGGAATACAGCACAAAATCCTTATCCAACTCTTTATACGCCCAAATCAAAAGCGGAATGTTATACAGCACTAAAAAAGCAGAAATAGAAATGAAGGGAACGAAATGGTGGGTGAGGGCAGAAATCCCCGAAACACCTCCCGCCAAAAAGGAGTTGGGATTGGTATAAACACCCAAGCTTGCCGCTCCTGCACACGCAGCAATGACCATCAGAAATAAGGGAAGGATATGTTTTTTCATCAACCAAGAAATCCTTTCTGTAAAAATTTCTGTGTATAAAAATTCTTATCTTCTTGCCATTTGAGAATCCCATTGACTATAATAATAAGTAGCTTTTCTCTTAATAACTTATTTAGCTTACTTATGATAAAGGAAACGGCGGGGAAAAGCAATGATTTTATAGAAAAAAAATAACAAGCAAAAGGAGGAAAAATTTTGTTTCCTTTGATGCATTACTATATAGGCAAAAATATCGTCCCCATAGAAGGCAGTCTCATCGCCTTGGCAACCACCCTGCCCGACCTTTGCGTCAATATGGGGTTAGAGCGCGCCTACGGACACAGCAAAGGGGAGGATTTCTACCGCTGGACAGTAGAACGCTGTCCGGCAGGAAAAGATATCGCTTTCGCCTTTGCCACCCATGGCGTCACCCCCCAAGGGCTGGATTATTATTCCGACGAATATTGGCAGGGAGGAGAACGGGGATTTTGCTTTCAATGCGCAAATCACTATCTCTGCCAAGTCATCGAAGCCTGCGCTATCCCAGAGAAATGGGCCCAGTGGAAAGGACATAACTTGGTAGAGATGGCCTTTGAAGCAGACATTGTAGAAAAAGCTCCCGCGCTTTGCAGGGAAATGACGTCAGCGGCAGAGGATAAAGAGGCGGTCCGTTTCGTCTCAGAAGTTTTCGCCGCCTTTACAGGCATTGCGCCCCAAAAGGTCGCTGCCTCATTGGAGAAAATCCCCGTCATTTTCGGCATCGAGCAAGGCACACCCCGACAGCTGGCAGAAAAATATGAAATCCAGCTGCGGCTGCGCCACGATATCACTACTGCTAGTATTCCGAAAATCGCCGCTTTGATTCAAAGAATCCGAGAAGAGCAGCGGGACGCTATGGCAGCCTTCGCCCAAACAGCCTTTCCCCTCGTTGCCGCAAACTTAGCCGCCATGGCGGAACAATACAAAGAAAGCAAATAAAAAAATCAAGCAATAGAAACAATCAAAGGAGAAATCATATGGCAGAATTGTTAAAAGGAAAACCAGTAGCAGACCGTCTCAAAGAAAAAAGCATCGGGCTTATTGCAGCAGGGCAGCAGGGATTTCGCCAGCCCAAGCTGGTCATCGTCCGCGTGGGGGAACGCCCCGACGACCTATTCTATGAAGGCGGCGTGAAGAAAAACTGCGCCCTTTGGAGCATTGATTTGGAAGTAAAAGCCTTCCCCGTGACGGTAGGACAAGAAGAACTCCTCGCCACTGTAGAAGACCTGAACCAGGACAACGGTGTAGACGGCGTGCTCATATTCGCACCGCTGCCTAAGACAATCGATGAAAAGGCGATTTTTGCCGCTCTTGCCCCGGAAAAAGACATTGACGGCTTAACCATGGCAAACTTAGGCAAAGTCTTTACAGGGGATAAAGACGCTTTCGCGCCCTGCACCCCCGTTGCCGTCATGGAAACCCTGGACTACTATGATATTCCTCTCCAGGGCAAACAAGTGGTAGTGCTGGGGCGGTCTCTGGTCGTGGGCAAACCCGTCTCCATGCTGCTTTTGGAGAAAAATGCTACCGTTACCATTTGTCACTCCCGCACCGAACACTTGGCGGAGATTTGCAAAAGAGCGGACATCTTAGTGGCGGCAGTGGGCAAAGCCCGCATGGTAACAGAAGAATTTACCCACCCGGGACAAGTAATCATTGACGTGGGCATCAACGCCGACCCCCAACAAGAGGGGAAAATTTGTGGCGATGTGGATTTCACCGCCGTGGAACCTATCTGCGCCAAAATCACGCCGGTGCCGGCAGGCGTAGGCTCTATCACCACAGCAGTGCTGCTCACCCATGTAACAAACGCCTGGCGGAAAAAATTGCCAAATAATTGCCGATAAAGTAGGAAAAATAAAAAAGGATTTCTCACAAAAAGGGAGAATATATGGAGTCGAGAGAGAACAAAATCACTTTTTTATTTTGTGATATTGCGTCCTTGCAAGGCAACTTGCAGATAAATAATCAGAAAACACCCTGTGGCTTGGTAGGCGACCTCAGGGTGTTTTTATCTTTATAATTTTAACTTGGTAAAAATCAGCGGATAAAGCGCATAAATGTAAAAGGCAAGGAAACCATAGCCGCACACCCAAAGAAGGGGAGAAGGGGAAAACATCTCTATGGTCAGCTTAATAGCAAATATGCCGCACACCCCTAATATCCAACGGTATACCCGCCGCAACCGAGCGCCTTGATAGGGCTGGAAGGTGATAAAGCGGTCCTCCACCCAACTGCCTAGGAAAAACCCGGCAAAAAGCCCTGCCGACTGATAGGCAGTCTTTCCGGGAAAACACAGCATAGCGGCAACGGCAACAATGCCCACCAGGAAAAAGAGCAGATAGCGACGGCGGACATGGGTATAGCCATAGTAACAAAGGTAGCTCACCGCCCAGCCCAAAAGTAGTCCCACGATGACATCTTTCGGGTAGTGAACGCCCAGATAGAGGCGGGAATAAGCGATAAGTAAGGACGCTATGATTGCCAGGAACAGCAGCCGTTTCTTCCGCCACCAGAAATAAAGGGAGGAAAAGGCAGCGGATCCCAGCTGACTGTGACCGCTAGGAAAAGAATAACCTGTGGCAGTCTCCTCTCGCAGCACGCGAATACCAGGCTCGCCCATAGGTCGCGCCAAATGAAAAACATTTTTTAACACGCTGTTGACAGCAAGACCACTAAATAAAGAAAAGCTGAGATAGAGCGCCATATCCTTACGATAGCACCAATAAAGGTAAGAAAACGCTAGTACCATCCAGGTCTCTTCCCCCAGCATGGTAATACACTGCCAAATCACGTCTAACGACGGCGTAGCAAAGGACTGTATCCATATAAGGATATTTAATTCCACTTCTGAAAAATTAGCCAATATAAACGTCCTTTCTTCCCATTTGCTTTTGCTGAGTCAATATATGCCGACCAACAAAATAATATGTCCTTACACAAAAGAAAACAGACAAAAAATATCTTTTAGTATACCATAAAACATATGATAAATATCCATAAAAAAACTGCAAAGAGAAAATTGACTTTATGAAACTCATATGTTAAAATAAGCACGTAATTATGGGGGTATAGCTCAGCTGGGAGAGCGCTTGACTGGCAGTCAAGAGGTCAGCGGTTCGATCCCGCTTATCTCCACCAGAGAAAAGCCTGCCGGAGGAGGATTTCCTTCTTGGTAGGCTTTTGTTTTTTCGGACAACTTTTCCTGTCGATTTCTGTTGACGATAGCAGAGAAATTCAGTATAATTTACCTGTTATACCCACAGAAAAAAGAGGGCATTAATTATCATGTATTTCGGTAGCGTCCGATTTTTCAAAAACTTAATATTAGTGGCAATTATTATTTTCATTGCCATTCCTACCTGGTTTGCCTTCTCTTTTCACAGGGAATTAAAAGAGCTAAAGGCAGAAACCGCCGACCTCCGCCTAGAACTGGAGGAGCGGGACAATGTGGCAAAGACGCTGGCAGGAACGAGCAACGACTTCCCTTATCAATCCCTTTACCCGGATTTTTATGCGCCGGAAGGCTACCGTGCTACAGAGGTCAAGGACAATGTGATTTATCTCACCTTCGATGACGGACCTTCCGCTAACACAGATAAAATATTGGACGTGTTGGCAAAAGAGGAGGTCAAGGCCACCTTTTTCGTGACAGGCAGAACCAATGAAAAAGATTTAGCCCGCATGAAACGCATCGTTACCGAAGGACACACCATCGGAATGCATTCTTACTCACATAACTATGCAAAAATTTATAATTCCGTAGAAGACTTCTTGGACGATATGTATCCCATCTTCGCCCAAATCAAAGAAACCACCGGAGAGACGCCGGTTATCTTCCGTTTCCCCGGCGGCAGTATTAACAGCTATAATGCCCCGATTTATCAAGAAATCATTGCCGAGATGATACGGCGAGGCTTTGTGCCTTGGGATTGGAATATTTCCGCACAAGACTCCGTCACCAAGCGAATCACTTCCGCCCAAATTGTAGAAAATGTAACGGACCGCGCAGCAAGCGTAACGCGAGGCGCTGTGCTGATGCATGACAGCGTCACCAAGACCACTACAGCAAACGCCGTGGAAGATATCATCAAACGACTGAAAACCATGGGCTTTGAGCTGGATAAATTAACCCCGGAAATAAAACCAATATTATTCACATATAAAGAATAAGAAAGAAACGAGAGGTGTTCACATGAGTAAAAAGGATAATTTCGGACAAGCCATTCACGAAATGTTCGGCGTAGGGAAAGACCCCGACCCTAATTATTCCGCCAATGAATCTGCCGAAATCGTACCTATGGACCAAATCAAAGAGGAAACCAAAGGAAAAAGCAACTTTGCCGACTTCACCGTAGGGACTTCTATCTCCACCAAATCTTACGGCGCTACTTATCTTGCCGAAGGCACCACCATGAAAGGGACGCTGCAAACCAAAGGCGATATCGAAATTGCCGGTGAATTTGAAGGGGATATTATCTCTAAGGGCAAAGTCGTTCTTCACTCCAACATTACCAGCAATATCACTGCGGTAGGACTCTTGCTGGTAGACTGCAATTTGCGAGGAAATGTAAAGGTAACGGGAGACGTTACGTTAAACGAATCTTCTGCCATACAAGGGAATATCCATGCAGAAAACATGGCTTGTTCCGGCAGAATCATCGGAGATTTGGATATCCAGGGTAATCTTTCCTTAGACGCTTGCGCGCAAATCGACGGCAACATCAAAGCCGACACCTTATCCGTTTCCCGCGGCGCTAAGATTTCCGGGACCATTGAAATGCGCACTATGAAAAAGAACTAATTCTATCTGTTAACGCCAAAAAAGAGACAAGCCGTTTCATACCGCTGTCTCTTTTTCTTATGGACATACCGTTTTGAAAGGAGGAGGTCACGATGTGGATATTACTGGTCAACCTCAGCGCCATTGTACTTGGAACAATCGTTGGCTGTCTGTTACGAAAGTATATCAGCCGAGAGTTACAGGACAACTCCATGGTCTATTTCGCCATTGTTACGGCAGTGTTAAGTATGCGCCTGGTAGA
>CATIYQ010000047.1 GCA_949739465.1 uncultured Peptococcaceae bacterium
AAAAGAATTTGATTCCCAAACTAAATTTTTATTTACGAATGAAAAAAAAGGTGGTAAGATTAAGAAAAAATAGTGCATGAATATGCAGTCTCATATGATTGATATTTCAGGGAAAGGAAGGACGCGGGGATTATGACCAATTATTATCAACAAGAAATAGAATGCGCTTCTCGAGAACAAATCAGAGCCTGGCAAGATGAACGGCTGGTGAAAACAGTTCATCATGTCTATAAAAACGTTCCTTATTACAAAAAAATGATGGATGAAAAAGGGTTGACACCTGACGACATCAAATCTGTTGACGATTTGCATAAATTACCCTTTTTGACCAAAGCGGATTTGAGAGACGCTTATCCATATGGACTTCTGGCTGTGCCGCTTCGCGACGCGGTAAGAATCCAGTCAACTAGCGGCACCACAGGCAAACGGGTGGTTGCTTTTTATACCCAGCACGATATTGATTTATGGGACGATTGCTGTGCTCGCGCTATTATGGCGGCAGGCGGTACTAAGGAAGACGTGGTACAGGTTTGCTATGGCTACGGGCTTTTCACAGGTGGTCCTGGACTCAATGGCGGTTCTCATAAAGTGGGATCTCTCACGCTGCCCATGTCCTCCGGGAATACGGACCGTCAAATTCAATTTATGTGTGATTTGGAAGCCACGATTCTTTGCTGTACGCCGTCTTATGCGGCATATCTTGCCGAAAGTATTCACGAACGGGGCGTTCGCAATCAGATTAAGCTGAAAGCAGGTATCTTTGGGGCAGAAGCCTGGACTGAAGAAATGCGCCACGACATCGAAAATAAATTAGGTATTAAGGCATACGATATTTATGGACTGACTGAAATTTCCGGTCCCGGCGTTGCATTTGAATGTGAAGCTCAAACAGGAATGCATATTAATGAGGACCATTTCATTGCAGAAGTTATCGACCCGGAAACAGGAGAAGTGTTACCGGACGGCTCCAAGGGCGAATTGGTTTTCACCAGCATTACCAAAGAAGCCTTTCCGCTCTTGCGCTATCGTACCAGAGATATTTGTGTGCTTTCCAGAGAAAAATGTCCTTGCGGCAGAACCCATGTGAAAATGACGAAACCAATGGGACGCAGCGACGATATGCTTATTGTCAAAGGGGTAAACGTATTCCCGTCTCAGATTGAAACGGTACTCTTGAACCAAGGCTATGAAGCCAACTATCAAATCATCGTAACCAGAGAAAACAACAGTGATAAGCTGGAAGTTCAGGTAGAAATGACGCCGGAAATGTTCTCTGATACCTTAAGTCAAATCAGCGCTAAAGAAGAACAGTTGGTAGAAGCCTTAAAGGTGATGTTAGGTATTTATGCCAAAGTAAGATTGGTTGCGCCAAAATCCATTACCCGCAGTGAAGGGAAAGCCGTACGGGTCATCGACCAAAGAAAATTGTATTAAGAAGAAATAAAAGAATAGAAGAAACGAGGTGGCAGCAATGTCTGTAAAACAAATTTCTGTCTTTTTAGAAAATGCAGCCGGAGAACTGGCAAAATTTACCGATGTTCTCTCTAAGCATGGGATTGATATGAGAGCCTTATCTATTGCGGAAACTAGAGATTTCGGCATTTTACGGATTATCGTTAATGACCCGGAAAAGACCGGAGCAATCTTAAAAGAAGAAGGCTATGTATTCTCCATTACTCCCGTTATTGCTGTGGCTGTTTCCGATGAACCGGGCAGTCTCGTCAATATCCTCCATGTTCTGGGTGAAAATAATATTAATTTGGAATATACTTATGCTTTTATTACCAGAAAACAGCAAGGGGCGTACCTGGTATTCCGAGTTGAGGATATGGATAAAGCGGTAGCCATTCTTGCCGGCAATAAGATTCCCATGATTTCCCAAGATGAAGTTTATGCGCTCTAACATCCATAAAAAATAAAGGCGACTGATTGTTCAGTCGCCTTTATTTTTTATGCAGATTTCAGCCGGTTTATGGTATAATAAAAACAATTGATATTGTCGGTAATCAAAGAGGTGATTGATTTATGGAGTCTATTCTTTTGCTGGAGGACGACCGAGCATTGTGTAACGGTATTGCCTTTGCCTTAAAGGATATGGGCTATCCTGTGCTAAGCTGTTATACTCTGGCAGAAGGGAAGAAAGCGTTGGGTGAGAGCGCGGTTGCTTTGGGCATTTTAGATGTAAATTTACCCGACGGCAACGGTTTTGACTTTTGCAGGGAAATCCGCAAAGAGAAGAATTTTCCCATTATCTTCCTGACCGCCAACGATTTGGAAACAGACATTATCACGGGGCTGGAAATCGGCGCTGACGATTATATTACGAAACCATTTAGTCTCATGGTGCTGCGGGCGAAGGTGGGTGCATTGTTGCGAAGGAATTATGGTAAGCAGGAACAACTGGTGCAAATAGAAAATTTTATTTTTAACTTTGACGCTATGGAATTTCAGCGGGCAGGCGTGCCGCTGGAGCTAAGCAAAACGGAACAACGGCTATTAAAAATGCTGGTGGAAAATAAAGGAAAGACGTTGTCGCGAGAACAAATGATAGATTTTGTTTGGTCAGGCAGCGGAGAGTTTATTGACGAAAACGCGCTATCTGTCGCCATCAACCGACTTCGGAATAAATTAGGAGATACCGGTCCTGCTAAGTTTATTAAAACGGTTTATGGCATCGGTTACACATGGGTGCAATAAAATGAAAGAAACAATGATTCTTGGGGCAAGCGGCGTAGTTTCTCTGCTGTTGCTGCTCCTGTCCATAAGATATTACAGAAAAACAAAAAAACAGCTAATAGCGGTAAACGCCATGTTAAATCGGGCGTTAACCGGACGGTTCCAAGAACGTCTTTATGATGAAAGCTATCTCTCTGCGCTGGAAACGAAAATGTATCAATATCTGACTGCTTGTCAGAAGGAAGAAGCCATGCTTCAGGAAGAACGAGATGCTATTAAAACACTGATTAGTGATATTTCTCACCAGACCAAAACGCCCATCGCCAATCTACGGCTTTATGGGCAATTATTACAGGAGCAATGCGGCGTTTCCCAGGAAACTGACCCTTTGATGAAAGAGCTTGTCAGTCAGACGGAAAAGTTAGATTTCCTGATTCAGTCGTTAATCAAACTATCTCGGTTAGAGTCGGGGATTATTACACTTGCACCGGAGAAAAACTCGGTGAAAGACCTCTTGACTGATATCATCGACACGGTTGCCATAAAAGCCGTCAAAAAAAATATTACCATTACCCGCGATTTATCGGATCTTTCTGCCGTGTTTGACTGGAAATGGACGGCGGAGGCAATCGGCAATATCCTGGATAACAGTATCAAATATACGCCGGAGGGCGGGCATATTGCGGTTACCATGACAGAATATCCATCCTTTTGCCGCATTGATATTGTCGATAATGGGATGGGCATTGGGGAAGAGGAGATTCCCAAAATCTTCGGTCGTTTTTATCGTTCGCCTGCGGTGAAAAACGAAGAGGGCTGCGGCATCGGACTTTACCTTGCCCGTACCATTATCCACCGACAATATGGCTATATTAAGGTTACCTCCCAGTTAGGAAAGGGCAGCACCTTTTCTGTGTTGTTATGCTGCCGTTTTTTCAGCGATGATAAAAAGAACACGGCTGATGACAGGGCAGTTTTTACTGCAATGGAGAGAGATAAAGGAAATGAAGTAATTAAAGGAAATCTCAGCTGATTGTAGAATGTTATAATGTTTTGGTGAAGGAGGAGAGACTGTGCGTATCCTAGGCATAGACCCCGGCACTGCCATTGTGGGCTATGGAGTCATTGATGTAGAAAATCATCGCTACACAATCGTAGATTACGGCTGTATTCGCACTGCCGCTCATATGTATTTGCCGGAACGGTTAGACCGTATTTATCAGGGCATGAATATGCTCATCAAGAAATATCAACCTCAGGAAATGGCAGTGGAAGAGTTGTTTTTTAATACCAACGCTACTACGGCAATTAGTGTGGGACAAGCCAGAGGGGTTATTCTTTTAGCCGCTCAGCAGCAAGATATCCCCATTGGCGAATATACGCCGCTCCAGGTGAAGCAAGCCTTGGTGGGCTATGGCAGAGCCGAGAAAAAGCAAGTGCAGTATATGGTGAAAACCTTTCTCAATATGATGGAAACGCCTAAGCCGGACGATGCGGCAGACGCCCTGGCTCTTGCCATTTGCCACTCCCACTCTCGGAAAATCGGCTAAATTATTTTGTATAAGGTAGGATAAAGATTAACATGATTGCATTGATTCGCGGCATGATTATAGACCAGGAAATTGACAGCGTTATCCTTGATGTCGGGGGTATCGGCTATCAAGTATTGATTCCAACACAACAAATGACAGGAACTCTTGCTATCGGAAGCGAGCTGGCACTCTATACATACTTACAGGTAAAAGAGGATGGTTTGGCTTTATTCGGCTTTGCCCATAAAGAACAACTGCACATCTTCAAAATGCTACTCTCCGTCAACGGCGTTGGAGCAAGGACGACCCTTGCCATTTTGAATCTGCTTTCTCCTTCCCAAGTGGCGGTTGCCGTCAGCAGCGGGGATTACAAAGTCTTTAACCAAGTGCCGGGCATCGGTAATAAAATCTCCCAGCGCATTGTTTTGGAATTAAAAGAAAAAATCAAAGCCTTCGGCGAATCTCCCGCACAAATTGATTTATCGGAAGGAGCGGCTATGGCGGAAGGCGCCGCCGCTATGCTTCAGGAGGCAATTCTTGCTATGGAGCAATTAGGATACAGCGGAAAAGAAGCCTCTCAGCTCATTCATAAAGGGCAGAAACGGCTGACGGAAAAAGGCGTTGCCATAGACGCAAACAGTCTGATTAAAGAAGGCTTACAAATCACCTTGGAAAAATAAAAGGAGCTGCTATGTCAAACATTTATCAAGAGGAAGACATTATTTACAGCAGCGGGAAACAACAGGGCAAAAAAAAGCCTGCTCCCGTTGTAGCCGAAGAACGTATTATTTCCTCAACCCAACAAGCGGAGGACGCAACGGTAGAGACAGCCATCCGTCCTATGACGTTGGCAGACTATACGGGGCAAACAAAGATTAAAAATAACCTGCAAGTCTTTATGTCTGCCGCGCAAAAAAGAGGCGAAGCCTTAGACCATGTGCTGTTATACGGACCGCCGGGGCTGGGAAAAACAACTCTCGCCAATATTATCGCCAATGAAATGCA
>CATIYQ010000048.1 GCA_949739465.1 uncultured Peptococcaceae bacterium
AACGCGGATGATTTCCCCAAAGCCTAAGGTGATGATAGCCAGGTAGTCACCACGCAAGCGCAGGGCAGGGATGCCGATGAGCATACCGCAAAAGCCAGCTACCAAACCGCCCAATAGCAGTGAAATGGGGAATTCTACTGCCATAGGCAAATCCATATTCAAGGTGAAGAGGGCGGAGGCATATGCCCCGATGGACATAAAGCCTGCATGTCCCAATACCAGTTCTCCTAAGCAGCCTGTGGTTAGGTTCAGAGAAACAGCTAAAATCACGTTGATGCAGGCGGCGATGATGATGCCTTGATAATAGTTGGAAATAATGCCTGTTTGAAATAGGAAAATCAATGCTAAGTAAGAGACGGCAATGGAGGCGGCTGTCATTAGAAAGGTGCGTAAATTCTTTTTCATTGCTATCACCTACACTTTCTCTTTCACATTTTTTCCGAAGATACCGGAAGGTTTGACGAGGAGCATGACAATGAGAATACCAAACACAATAGCGTCTACCATGCTGGAGGAGATATAAGCGGTGATGAGCGCTTGGGCTAACCCCAAAAGCAGCCCGCCTACCATAGCCCCGGGAATGCTGCCGATGCCGCCGATAACGGCTGCGATAAATGCCTTCAGCCCCAACATCATACCCATATAAGGATTAATCTGCTGATAAGTGGAGCTGTAAAGAATGGCAGCCGCCGCTGCAAGACCTGTGCCGATAGCAAAGGTCAGAGAAATCGTGTTGTTGATGTTAATTCCCATAAGTTGGGCTGCCCCTGAGTCTTCGGATACAGCCCGCATGGCTTTGCCTAGTTTTGTTTTGCTGACAAAGAGGGATAAGCCAATCATCAGCACAATGGTGATAATGAAGGTGGCCAGCGTTAAAAAGCTAATCTTCAAATCTCCAATGGTAAAGACTGTGCTGGGAAAACGATTGTTAAAGGGTCTTGGATTGGAGGTGAAAAGCAGCAAAAAGAGATTTTCCAATAAAAAGCTAACGCCAATCGCCGTAATCAAAGCGGACATACGGGAGGAGTTGCGCAGGGGTTTATAGGCAATCTTTTCGATGATAACCCCAAGGAGCGCACAAAGTAAAATTACCACAATAAACGTTGCCCAAAGGGGAAGATTGAATTGCAGAAAGCAGATGAGGGCAAAATACGACCCTACCATGATGATGTCACCATGGGCAAAGTTGATGAGCTTCGCAATACCGTATACCATGGTATAGCCTAGTGCTACCAGGGCGTAAATGCTGCCTAACTGCAAACCGTTGATGAGTTGTTGGATAAAGTATGTTAGGTCCATATTGTTTCCTCGCAATTTATTTTTTATATGATAATAGTTAGGGGCTTTTATCGTTACAATATAAAAGCCCCTAACTAAATCACATGATTGTTTATGTTTATCTGATTTATATAGGATTATTCACCGGGGGTGTATTGGTCAGCCAAAGCATATTGACCGTCTTTAATGGTGATGATAGATACGCTCTTGGTTGGGTTCCCAAAGTTACCTTCGGCATTTTCATAGGTGATATGACCGGTAACGCCGGTATAATCTGTTTCAGCCATTGCTGCAAGAACCGCTTCTTTATCGGTGCTGCCTGCCCGTTCGATTGCTTGGGCTAAAATCATGACAGAGTCATAACCGAGTGCAGAGAAGGAAATAGGGTCTTTGCCATAAGCGGTGCGATATGCTTCTACGAAATCTTTTACGACTGGGGTTTCGTCTTGGGTATAGTAGTGATTTGCAAAGTAGCAGCCTTCGATAGCGTCTCTGTTGTCTTCTGTAACAGCTTCTAAGGTGCCGTCCCAACCGTCAGCGCCCATTAAAGTAGAAGTGAGTCCTACTTCTTTTGCTTGGGTAGCGATTAAGGCTACGGTGTTGTAGTAGCTTGGGATGAACAAAGCGTCAGGTTTAGATGTGTTGATTTTAGTTAATTGAGATTTGAAATCCTGGTCTCCAGCATTGAACGCTTCATAGTTGGTTACGGTCATATCCAAGGATTCTGCTTTTGCTTTGAATGCTTCGGCAATCCCGATAGAATAGTCGTCGGAAGTGTCATACAAAATAGCTACGGTGTTAAAGCCCAATTTTTCTTTAGCATAGCTTGCCATGGTTTCCCCTTGATATGGGTCTAAGAAGCAAGTTCTGTAAACGTTGGTACCAAAGGTGGTAACGTCTGCAGCGGTTGCAGTTGGGGTGATGATAGGCAGATTATCTTTCACAGATTTTTGAGCGACGCTGATGGTAGGTTTGCTGGTAACGTCACCAACTAATGCGACAATGCCTTCGCCTACCAATTTATTGTAAGCGTTTACTGCTTTGGTAGCGTCCCCTTCTTCATCTTCACTGGCGATTTCGATTTGTTTACCTAAGATACCGCCTTCAGCGTTTAATTTTTCAATGGCTAATTTAGAACCATTGCTGGTGGCTACACCGTAAACGGATACATTACCGGTTAATGGCGCTAAGATACCGATTTTAATAGTTTCGCCTTCTGTTCCTTGTTGTTTATCGTTGCCCGTTTGATCATCTTTGTTTCCGCAGCCGGCAAATGCTGTTGCAGCCAGTGCCAATGCTAAAGAAATGGTTAAGATTTTTTTTGCTTTCATTGCAACTCCTCCAAATTTTCTTGAGATTTTTTATTGTTTCGTTTATTATACGTCAGTTCATTTTGATTTTCAAGAGAATTTTTCTCGAAAAGGGAAGTAAATCTTATATTTCTTCTGTTTTTTATCGGTTTTTATCTGTTTTAGTTGTTTTTAACTGGTGTTTTATCGATTTGTTGTAAAATTTGAATATCAAAATATATAGCGTAAAAAAAGCAGGAAAGAATCGTTTGTCTAATTCTTTCCTGTATTCATATGGGTAGGAAGTACGGTTATCCTAGTGCAAGTAGCATTTTTAATATCAGATTGGCGAGGATACAGAGTAGGATACCGCATAGGGTTGGAATTGCCATAGCAAGGAGCGTCCATTTCCAGCTGCCCGTTTCTTTTTTGATGGTGAGACAAGTAGTGGAGCAGGGAAAATGAATGAGAGAAAAGAGCATGGTGCAAAGAGCGGTGGTTGTGGTCCAGCCATGGGCAAGGAGCAATTCTTTTAATTGGAAGAGATTATCCATTTCTATGAGGCTACCGGTAGCAAGATAGCTCATGATGATGATAGGAAAAACAATTTCGTTGGCGGGAAAGCCCAGGATAAAGGCGGTGAGAATGTAGCCATCCAGTCCCATAATACGGGCTAAAGGGTCGAGAAAGTTTGCGGCGTGGGTAAGGAGCGTTACTTCTCCGATGGTGATGTTGGCAGCCAGCCAGATGATAAGCCCTGCAGGGGCAGCAACGGAGACTGCCCTGCCCAGAACGAATAATGTTCTGTCTAAGAGGGAGCGGATAATTACCTGTTTGACTTGGGGTTTGCGGTAAGGAGGCAGCTCTAGGGCGAAGGATGAAGGCATTCCTTTGAGGATGGTCTGGGAAAGTATTTTAGAAACCAGAAAGGTCATGGCAAGGCCCAAAAGAATGAAACAAGTGACAATGGCGGCAGAGAGGATAGAACCGAACCAGCCTTGATAGGTGGCAATAAAAAACATATTGGCAAGCATAATCAGCGTGGGAAACCTGCCGTTGCAAGGTGCAAAGGAGTTGGTAAGAATGGCAATGAGACGCTCTCTGGGAGAGTCAATAATACGACAACCCATAACGCCGGTAGCGTTGCAACCAAAGCCCATGCAGATGGTAAGGGCTTGCTTGCCGCAGGCATGGCAGCTTTTGAATAGTTTATCCAGATTGAAGGCAAGTCGCGGCAGATAGCCTAAATCTTCTAATAAAGTGAATAAGGGAAAGAAGATAGCCATGGGAGGCAGCATAACGGATATGACCCAGCCTAGGGTGCGGAAGACGCCGCAGATGAACATATCTGTAAACCAAAGGGGCAAATTGCTAGAATTGGCGGCAGCAAGCAGCCATGTCTCTGCTGTAAAAAAGAACTTAGATAGCAGCTGAGAAGGGTAGTTTGCGCCAACGATGGTCAACCAGAAAATAACGCCTAAAAGGAGCAGCATCATGGGAATCCCCCAGGTTTTGCTGGTGAGTAGTCTATCTACCTTGCGGTCAAATTTGGCGTAGTCGTCGTTTTCTATAGTTACGACTTTTTGATAAATTTTTTCTCCCTGCTGCACATAGGCAGTAGCAATCATATCCTTTTGTTGCTCCCGGGAAATATTTTTTTCCGTTAAGTAGTTAGTTGCCTGGGTGAGTAATGGGGCAAAGGTGGGGTCTTGGTAAAAATCCTCCCCGGCAAGGCAGGCGATTTTTTCATATAATGCCTGATTGTTACCGAGCAATTGTAGGGCAACCCAACGGCTGTTTAAACCTTGGATATGGGTTTCGATTTGTGATGTTAGCATGGTGATAGCCGTTTCAATGGGTTCCGGGTAGGTGATTTTCATTGGCGGTATAGGACTGCTACTCTGTGTGAGACGGGCGACGGCTGCCATGACATCCTCCAGTCCTTCGTGATTACGGGCGGTCGTTCCTACTACTGGGATGCCCAGTTCTTTTTCAAGTTGGGGTAAATCTACGGTAATCTGTTTCTTTGCTGCTTCGTCCAGTAGGTTAACGCAAAGAACGGCGCGAGGGCAGATTTCCAGCGTTTGCAATACCAGATTGAGATTACGCTCTAGGCAAGTGGCGTCTGCTACAATGATAACGGCATCCGGCTGGTGAAAGCAAAGAAAGTCTCGGGCAACTTCTTCCTCGGCAGAGTGGGCCATTAGGGAATAAGTGCCGGGTAAATCCACCAATGTATAGATTTGCCCTTGGTAGGTATAGGTTCCACAGGCGTTGGAGACGGTTTTTCCGGGCCAGTTGCCGGTATGCTGGTTTAATCCGGTTAAGCTGTTAAATACGGTGCTTTTTCCCACATTGGGGTTGCCTGCCAGAGCGATTATTTTTTCTTCCGGCGGCAAGGTGTGTAAATTGCTATCCAAGATATCCTTTCTTTTTTTCATGCTGCTCCTCTCCTTATCTTCCTCATTAAAAAGATACAATATCAAAAAGATACAATGATTTGTTCTGCATCCTCCTGCCGTAAGGCAATGACGGCGCCTCTTATCAAGTAGGCGGTGGGGTCTCCCATGGGGCTGCGATAAAGGCATTGTACTGCTGTATCCGGGACGAATCCTAAGTCCAGCAGTCGGCGACGCATATCTCCTTTTAGTTGGAGGTGGGAAATGGTTGCCTTTTTACCGATGGGCAGTAGATGGAGAGGTTGATAGAGTTTCATGTCTTGGGGCTTGATACTTGGGGAATTGCTAATGGGCTGTTGCGGTGCTCTTTCCATAGTCACGCCTCATTCTCTGTGGTTTTGTTCTTGCTTACAGCATATGCGGGAAAGAATGATTGGTTCGTTGTCCCTGAAAAAAAAGATTGAAGCATGGTAGCTTCAATCTTGGAATTGGTTTTCTTGAAATTGTTTTTTGCAAAAAATCATTTTGTTTTACAGAGCGGGGACAGAGCCCTTTTCTTCTTCCCTGTCCACTAACATCTGGAAAAAGTTGCTTACTTTGGCAATGAAGGCAAAAATCATATCGTCATCCTCTGTGGGGAAGAATTGGTCGATAGCGTCAGTCATTTTCCTGTGAAATTCATCATGGATGTGAAAAACTTCCTCTCCTTTTTCTGTAAGACAGAGGAGTACAGCTCGTTTATCTTTTTCATCTTTGACTCGTTTGACGAAGTTTTTCCGCTCCATTCGGTCGATAGCAAGGGTCAGAGAAGAAATGGTAATGCGCAAATCTTCCGCTACTTCACTCATTCTCCGTTTGCCGGGAAGACCGATTTTCTCAATGATATGGGCTTCTGTAACGGAGAATTGATAATCTTTGGTCTGTTGAGAGCGAATATAGCTTTCCTCTAATTTTAAGATGTTATTAAAGATTTGAGTTAGGAAAATGTTGATTTCCTCTTTGCGTTTCATGTTTGCCTCCCAAAGCGGTCTTTTACTGTTTATTTGCCAAAGTTTGTGAGAAATTCTTGCATTTGTTCCGGGGATTCCAGCGTATAAGTTTTGGCATTACGGTCGATACGGCGGTTAAAGCCGGCAAGAGTCTTGCCCGGTCCCGCTTCGGCAAAGACGGTAACGTCTTCTTGCAGCATTTGCTCAATGGTAGTCTGCCACTTTACCGGGTGGGTCATGTGTTGTTCTAAATGGGGCGGCAAATCTGTACTTGTTGCCAGCAGCGTCCCTGTCAGATTGGTATAGATAGGAAAACACGGTGCAGCAAAAGTAAACCCTGCTAAATAATCTTTCATTTCGGCAGCGGCGTCGGCAATGAGTTTGGTGTGAAAAGGACCGCCGGTGTTTAAGGTAACAGCTTTCATGGCGCCACCTGCAAGACAGGCGGCAGCGGCGTCTTCTACGCCCTTTTTTGTGCCGGAGATAACCAATTGTTTCGGGCAGTTGTAGTTGACGGGCGTGACAAAATCTGCTGTATTACGGCAAATTTCTTCTACCGCCTCGTTGGTGAGACCGATAATGGCAGCCATTGCCCCGGGATTTTCCTGTGAGGCTTTTTGCATCAGTTCACCTCGTTTTGCCACAATGCGGATACCGTCCTCTAAAGAGAAAACGCCTGCGGCACAAAGAGCGGTATATTCTCCTAAAGAGAACCCTGCCGCCATATCCGGCGTAATACCTGCCTCTTGCAGCGTTAAGAAAACGCCCATGGAAAGGGTGAAAATAGCCAATTGGGAATTGACCGTCTGAGAAAGAATCTCCTCCGGTCCTTGAAAGCAGAGAGCGGCAATATCTCTGCCGGTGACCGCTTCTGCTGTATCAAAAGCCTTTTTTACCATAGGGTATGCTTGATAAAGAGCCTCTCCCATGCCTACTGTTTGACAGCCCTGCCCCGGGAAAAGGAATGCTTTTTTTGTCATTGCTTCTGCTCCTTTGTCAGTATTGTCAACATGATTTCTAATTCCTTCGACAGGATTTGTTTGACAATCTATTTACTATGAATTATAATAAGGAAAATTTAGTTTGTCAAACAAAGTATTTTGTTTGCAGAAGGGAATTTAACCAAAATGACTTGTTCTTGCATCAGCGGCATGGGGAAATACCTGCCTGATTATATTTTGACTAACGACGGACTGGCCGACATTGTAGAAACTTCTGACGACTGGATACGGGAGCGGACCGGCATTCGGGAACGGCGGGTATCTCATGGGGAGGCTACCTGGCAAATGGCGTTAAAAGCGGCTCGTGATTGTGTGGCGGACTGGCAAGGGAATCCTGCTGATATTGACTTTGTCATTGTAACTACTTTAACACCGGACTATTATACGCCCAATACGGCTTCTGCCCTTGCGGCGGAATTAGGCTGTGAACATGCGTTTGGCTTTGATTTGTCCGCCGCTTGTACTGGCTTTGTTTATGCCTTAGATGTAGCGGACAGTTATATTAAAGCGGGCAAAGCGAAACATATCTTAATCGTTTCGGTGGAAAATATGACGCGGATTTTGGACTTTACCGACCGCACCACCTGCGTTCTCTTTGGGGACGGGGCGGGGGCGGCAATTCTTTCTGCCTGTGAGGAGGAAAATCGCAAAGGCGTTATCAGTTCTTTCCTTGCCTTGGACGGGGCGCGCCGTTCGGTGCTGACCGTGCCTGCAACAGTATGTCATGAAAAAATGCCCTGGGAGGAAACGGTAGCCCATACCAACGGGCATCATGCGGTGATGATGGATGGTCCGGAAGTATTTCGTTTTTCTATCGGCGCCATTACCGAGGCGGTAGACAGAGCCTTGGAACGGGCAAATCTCACCATTGATGACATTCAGTGGTTTGTTCCTCATCAGGCTAATATTCGTATTATCCAGCATTTTGCTCATCGGTATCATTTGGATATGAAGAAAGTGTTTACCAATATTGATAAATACGGCAACACATCCAGTGCCAGCATTCCTATTTGTCTCAAAGAAATGAAAGAGCAGGGGAAAATCCAAAAAGGACAGTTGGGATTGATTGTGGGTTTCGGCGGCGGACTTTCTTATGGAGCAGCCGTTATTGAATTTTAAGTGAAATTGTGATTTAATGATTGTTTGATTGGAAGAATAAGTAGATAGTAAATTTGGAGGGTTCTGACATGAAAACGAGAATAACAGAACTATTGGGTATCGAATATCCTGTGCTGCAAGGAGGTATGGCTTGGGTATCTGACGCAACCCTTGCGACAGCCGTATCCAAAGCCGGCGGTTTGGGGATTATTTCCTGTGGTTCTGCACCTGCTGAGGTAATCGAAAAAGAAATTCGGCAGGTGAAAAAAGAAACAGATAAGCCCTTTGGCATTAACATTATGCTCATGAGTCCTTATGCGGATGATATGGCGGAGCTGGTAAAACAGGAAAAAGTACCTGTGGTAACCACAGGTGCGGGCAACCCCGGTAAATATATTGCTGGGTGGAAAGAAGCAGGAACGAAAGTCATTCCGGTCATTCCTTCTGTAGCCCTAGCTAAACGGATGGAGCAAGCAGGTGCAGACGCTGTCATTGCCGAAGGTTGTGAGTCCGGCGGACATATTGGCGAGATGACTACCATGGCGTTAGTGCCACAAGTGGTATCTAATGTAACCATTCCTGTCATTGCCGCAGGAGGTATTGCTGATGGCAGAGGTGTTGCGGCAGCTTTCATGCTGGGCGCAGAAGGCGTGCAGTGCGGTACCGTGTTCCTGGCTTCGGAAGAATGTGATATTCACGATACATACAAAGAATTGGTTTTAAAAGCGGGAGACACTTCCACGGTGGTAACAGGGCGAAGTCATGGACACCCTATTCGCTGCTTAAAATCTCCTATGGTTAATGAATATATCAAACTGGAAAAAGCCGGTGTAGATTTTATGGAGTTAGAGAAACTGGCGTTAGGGTCTTTGCGGAAAGCTGCCAAAGACGGTAGCCGTGAAGAAGGTTCTTTTATGTGCGGGCAAATTGCAGGATTGGTCAAAGAAATCCGTCCCTGTAAAGCCATTATTGAAGATTTGGTAAAGGAAGCTGCTGCAACGATGGAGCAGACAGCGGCAAGAATCAAATAGGGGGTAACACCTGATGAAACAAATTGCCATTGTAACCGGCTCTTCTCGGGGCATCGGCGCGGCAATCGCTGAAAACTTAGCGTCCCAAGGCGTTCATGTGGTCATCAATTGCCGAAGTAATAAAGAACAAGGGGAACTGGTAGCGGAAAAATGCCGCGCTTACGGTGTGGAAGCGTTGGTTCTTCCTTGGGATGTGGCGGACTTTGCCGCTTGCGAGGCTAATGTGAAGACTGTTACCGAGAAGCTGGGCGCGCCCACCATTTTAGTGAATAACGCTGGCATTACCCAAGACGGGCTCCTTATGCGCATGACGGAGGAGCAGTTTGATGCGGTCATTGATACCAACTTGAAAAGCGCTTTTTATATGACCAAGTTGTGCAGCAGTCTGATGATGAAAGCCCGTTATGGACGAATTATCAATATTTCCTCTGTGGCAGGGGTCTATGGCAATGCGGGGCAGGCCAATTATGCGGCGGCAAAGGCAGGTATCATCGGTTTTACCAAAGCGGTGGCAAAGGAGCTGGGCAGTCGTAACATTACAGTAAACGCCGTCGCCCCCGGCTTTGTAGAAACAGATATGACCAAAGATTTAGGGGACAACATCAAAGAAGCTGCCAAAGGCAATATTGCTTTGAAACGATTTGCCCAGCCGGAGGAAATTGCGGCGTTGGTTGGGTTCTTAGCCTCTCCTACTGCCTCTTATATTACGGCCCAGGTCATTCTCGCCGACGGCGGTATGGCGTTATAAAAAGATTTTTACTGGATGATTTTGATAGATTGATTAGGAAGAAAAAGAAAGTTGGAGAAAAATATGGAACGAGTAGTGATTACCGGTACGGGTGTGGTGTCTCCGGTAGGCAACAACACCCAAGAATTCTGGACCAGTCTCTTAGCGGGGAAATGCGGCGTCGGTCCCATTTCTACCTTTGATACCGGCGAATACAAGGTATCTTTGGCGGCGGAAGTAAAGGATTTCCACCCGGAAGAATATCTGGATAGAAAAGAAATCCGCCATATGGACCGTTTCTGTCAATTTGCTCTGGTGGCGGCAGAGGAAGCTATGTCTATGAGCGGCTTAGACACCAAAGCGATGTTAGAAGAGAATGACGAAGCCCTCTATCGTTACGGTGTTTATTTTGCCAGCGGGGTTGGGGGGATTCAAACCATTGAAACAGAGCATGAAAAGCTGTTGACCAGAGGTCCCAGTCGTGTTTCTCCTTTCTTTGTACCCATGATTATTAGCAACATGGCGGCGGCTTATATCTCTATGCGTTTTGGGCTGAAGGGCAGCTGTATTTGTCCGGTAACGGCTTGCGCTTCTTCTACCCAAGCCATTGGGGAAGCGTTCCGCGCGGTGAAACACGGTTATTTGGACGTAGCGGTAGTTGGGGGCGCGGAAGCCTCTATCACCCCTTGTTCTATTGCAGGTTTTGGCAATATGCAAGCCTTATCCGGCGCAGAAAATCCTGATGAAGGCTCTCTCCCTTTTGATAAGAGAAGAGGTGGCTTTGTTATGGGGGAAGGCGCAGGCGTTCTTGTTATCGAAAGTCTGAAACATGCCCAAGCCCGAGGCGCGCAGATTATCGGGGAAATTAGTGGTTATGGTTCTACCGCGGACGCATATCATATTACAAGCCCTCATCCTGAAGGGGAAGGCGCTGCCAAAGCCATGACGTTAGCAGTGGAAGAAGCGGGGCTTGCTATGGAAGATGTGGATTATATCAATGCCCACGGCACCGGTACGCCTCTTAATGATAAATATGAAACCAAAGCCATTAAACGGGCGTTCGGCGACTATGCGAAGGAATTGGTGATTTCTTCTACCAAATCCATGACAGGGCATTTATTGGGGGCGGCAGGGGCTATTGAAGCCATTGCTCTTAGTCTTACCTTAAAAGAAGGGATGATTCCGCCTACCATTAACCTGAAGGAACCTGATGAAGAATGCGATTTGTTCTATGCGCCCAATGAAGCGGTGAAAAAACCTGTGACCGTAGGCATCAGCAATTCGTTAGGATTCGGCGGGCATAACGGTTGTATCTTATTACGGAGGTATGAATAATGAACAGTTTACAGGACGCGAAAAATTTTGCTTTGGAAATGCTGACCCAAGCCCAAGGTACAGGGGTAAGCAGTTTTGAATTTGAATATGAAGGGTTAAAAATCAAAGGCAGTTATTCTGGAATGATTACGAGCGCCGGCGCGCCGACTCAATTTGTTATGGAAACGGCTGCTCAGCCCAAAGCGGTGGCGGCTACGCTGAAACAGGAAATCGCCCAAGAGGTGACGCCTGCTCCCGTAGGAAATGCCAATGTAACCGATGTAAAAGCTCCTCTGGTAGGCACATTCTATGCAGCTCCCTCTCCGGACGCCGCACCTTATGTGTCTGTCGGTCAAAAGGTGAAAAAAGGTGATGTGCTCTGTATCGTAGAAGCTATGAAAAATATGAATGAAATTGAATGTCCTTGCGACGGCACAGTCGTTGATATTTTAGCCAGCAATGGGGAACTGGTAGAATTTAATCAAGTATTAATCCAAATCGAGGCATAACATAGGCTTTTGTAGCCATAAAGAAATCAGGTGTAAAAATGACAGTGACCAATTTAAGCAAAGAAGACATAGAAAAAATCATCCCCCATCGTTCTCCTATGCTCCTCATTGATGAAATTGTCGAAATGGAAACAGGTGCTTGGGCTCACGGCAGAACCCATCTCCGTGGCGATGAATTTTTCTTCCAGGGGCATTTCCCCGGGCAACCTGTGCTCCCCGGGGTGATTATGGTGGAAGCTTTAGCTCAGACAGGCGCGGTGGCAATTCTCTCCATGCCGGAATTTCAAGGCAAGGTGGGCTATTTCGCTGGTATTGATAAGGTGCGCTTTAAAAGAAAGGTGTATCCCGGTGAAGTGTTGGACTTGAAGGTGGAAATCATCAAACGGCGTGGTCCTATCGGCTATGGCAAGGCGGAAGCATATGTTGACGGAGAACTTGCTGTTTCCGGACAGCTTACCTTTGCTGTGGGAGACTAAATAGCGGAAGAGGAAATAAGGAGGAGAAATTCTCATTATGTTCAGAAAAATATTGATTGCAAATCGCGGTGAAATTGCAGTACGTGTCATCCAAGCCTGCCGTGATATGGGTATTATTAGTGTGGCGGTATATAGCGAGGCGGATAGAGAAGCGCTCCATGCTCAACTGTCTGATGAGTCTATCTGCATAGGTCCGGCCCGGGCAAAAGATAGCTACCTAAATATGGATAATATTATCACAGCCGCATTAGGAGTGGGGGCAGACGCTATCCATCCTGGTTTTGGCTTTTTATCGGAAAATGCGGCTTTTGCTCGGAAATGTGAGGAAGCCGGTATTGTTTTCATTGGACCCAGTCCTGAAACCATGGAGAAAATGGGCGATAAGATTGCAGCAAGAGAAACAGCCCTCAAAGCAGGTGCGCCGGTAGTTCCCGGTTCTCATGGAGCAGTGGGTTCTTATGAAGAAGCAGAGACCATTGCGGCGGAAATTGGTTTCCCGGTGATGATTAAAGCGTCAGCAGGGGGCGGCGGCAGAGGTATCCGCAAAGTAGACCGTATGGAGGATTTGCGACATCATTTCCTTTCGGCGGCGGCGGAAGCGGAAGCAGCTTTTGGCGATGGCAGTCTCTACATTGAAAAATTTGTGG
>CATIYQ010000049.1 GCA_949739465.1 uncultured Peptococcaceae bacterium
ATCCTGATAATGATTTAAGAGGATTGTGGAAATCAGATCCTTTTGATGCCCCACATATTCGACCGAATTTAACCTATCCGATAGTTAATCCGAATACAGGTGAGACGCATTTTCCTCCGAAGGGAAGATGTTGGCGGGTTTCTCAAGAAAAATTTTCAGCACTTTTAGCAGATAATAGAATCGTTTGGTCTAGTAATGGTAATGGAAGACCACAATTAAAAGTATTTTATGAGGAAAAAAAGGAGTACGGTTCTATTGATAATTCTTGGTTTAGTGCGGATAGAATAGGAACAGCGACTAGCGCAACAAAAGAACTTATGAGTTTATTTGAGGGCGTTGCTTATTTTGACACACCTAAACCTACTTCCCTTTTAACAAAGCTTATTACATTGGCAAATGTTGGTTCTGACGACATCATCCTAGACTTTTTCTCTGGTTCCGCTACCACCGCCCATGCTGTCATGGAGCTGAACGCGGAAGATGGCGGTAACCGCCGTTTCATCATGGTCCAGCTGCCGGAACTTTGCGGCGAAAAGACTGAGGCGTATAAGGCAGGATATGCCAATATTTGCGAGATTGGCAAGGAGCGGATACGCCGCGCGGGACGGAAAATCCTGGAGCAGTGGGAAGAGACCCACGAAGCTAGCGACGATAAACTGGACGTTGGCTTTAAAGTGTTTAAGCTGGATACCTCAAACCTTGCCACTTGGGATAATACGCCAATCCCTGAAGACCAGCTGGAGCTGTTCTATGAACGAATGAACCAGATGATAGACGACATCAAGCCGGACCGTACGGATATGGATGTGGTCTATGAAGTCATGCTGAAGCTGGGCGTGCCGCTGGATATTCCCGTGACTCACATGGAGCTAAACGGGAAAACCATCTATGTGGTAGACGACTATCTGCTCCTCATCTGCCTTGCGGATAACATTACAGCAGAAGATATGGAGGCTATGGCAGAGTATGCCCCGGCGAAGATTATTTGCGCGGAAACGGGCTTTGCCGACGATTCTGCCCTCTCTAACGCCCACTACATTTTGCGGGACAGAAGCATTGAGCTTAAGCTAGTTTAGTAGTGGTCAGTGGGGAGTGATTAGTGGTTAGTGATTTAAAAAACTGGAATGGAGTTTTTTCTATGAAGTTAAAATTCAAAAATCAGGAGTTTCAAAGGGAAGCTGTATGCGCCGTAACGGATTTATTTAGGGGGCAGGAAAAGCTGCAATCTACCTTTGAAATCAGTCAAGGTCAGCAATATATGGCTATGTGGAATGAATTTGGCATTGGCAATCAGCTGTCTATCTCTAGAGAAGATTTGCTCCATAATATGGAAGAAGTCCAGCGGCGTAACTGCCTGCCTCTGACAAGTGATAGTGAACAGTGGCAAGCGGATAGTGATAAGTCGGAATTGTTGCAATTTTGTGTAGAGATGGAGACGGGGACGGGGAAAACCTATGTCTACACCAAGACTATCTTTGAACTGCATAAGAAATACGGCTTTACCAAGTTTATTATTGTTGTCCCTTCTGTCGCCATTCGGGAAGGGGTCTATAAATCTTTGCAGATTACGGAGGACCATTTCCAAACCCAATATGATAATGTGCCCTGCCGCTTCTTCATCTACAACAGCAGCAAGCTGTCTGATGTGCGGCAATTTGCCACCAGCAGCAACATTGAGATTATGATTATCAATATTGACGCCTTTAAGAAGGCGGAAAACATCATTAATCAGGCCCAGGACAAGCTGAACGGGGAAACGGCTATGCGGTATATCCAGGATACGCGTCCTGTGGTGATTATCGACGAACCGCAAAGTGTGGATAATACGCCAAAAGCCAAAGAGGCTATTCAGTCGTTACATCCTCTTTGCGTGCTCAGGTATTCTGCAACTCATCGGGATAAAATTAATTTGCTTTATCGCCTTACCCCTGTGGACGCTTATCAGATGGGGCTGGTAAAACAGATTTGCGTTTCCTCTAACACGGTCATCGACGGATTTAATAAGCCTTATATTAAGTTAGTTTCCTTATCCAACGATAGTGGTTTTAAGGCGAAAATGGAAATGGATGTGGCGGGGAAAGACGGCGCTGTGAATCGGAAGACGGTTACGGTGAAAATGAACGACGACTTATGGCACCTTTCTGGGAAACGGGACTTATACGAGGGGTATGTGGTTAGCGGCATTGACTGCACGCCCGGCTTTGAAGGCATTGAGTTTGCCAACACGGAAACGGTTGCATTAGGAAAAGCCATTGGCGCTATTGATGAGAATATTATCAAAGAGGCCCAAATTAGGCGGACCATTCAGTACCATTTTGACAAAGAATTGCGTTATCTAGAAAAAGGCATTAAGGTGTTGTCCCTCTTCTTCATTGATGAGGTAAAGAAATATCGTACTGTGGAAGGGGAGAAGGGCGTTTATGCCCAGATGTTTGAGCGGTGTTATGAGGAGTTAATTAATCAGCCTAAGTATGAGGCGCTGAAAAGCAAATTCCCTGCCGATGTCCAAGTGGTGCATAACGGCTATTTCTCCCAGGATAAAAAGGGTGCATTCAAAAACACCAACGGGGATACCTTGGCGGACTATGACACCTACAACACCATTATGAAGGACAAGGAATGGCTGCTCAGCTTTGATTGTCCGCTGCGGTTTATCTTTTCCCACTCTGCATTAAAAGAGGGGTGGGACAATCCCAATGTATTCCAGGTGTGCACGTTAATCGAGCAAAAGTCCACTTTTACCTGTCGGCAGAAGATTGGCAGGGGATTGCGTTTATGCGTGAACCAAGATGGAGAGCGGCTGGAAGATAAGAATATCAATGTGCTCCATGTGATGGCAAATGAGAGCTTTGCAGAGTTTGCAGATAAGCTGCAAAAAGAAATCGAAGACGAAACGGGCATGAAATTCGGCGTGCTGCAAATCTCTATGTTCCAGGGTATGAAATATACAGAAACGAAAACCGTTGCCAAAACTGTAACCCCGGAACAGGCGAAACAGGTGGTAACGGTATTAAAAGACAAGGGATTTCTCTCTGCCGAAGGGAAGCCTGTGGCGGCGGCAAGTCTACCGGACTTTTCTATGGAGATGTCCGCAGAACTTGCCATTCCCCAAGAAGAAGTGGCAAAACTCTTGGAAAAAGAGGAACCTATTGCAGAAGAAAAACTGATTGGCATGGCTTATGTGGAAACAGTGGAAGAAGAGAAGACCTTTACCTATGAAGACAGCGTGGAATTGATGACTCATTTTGAAGATAAAGGGTACATTTCTAAAACTGGGAAAATCAAGGACACTATGAAAAACGCCTTGTTGACGAAAACATTGGATTTGCCCCAGAAGTTTGAAGAGGCAAGGGACAGACTGGAAAATGTGGTGAGAAAAGCTGACACCAAACCAATCCTCCGGGACGCGACCAAAGAGGTAACGGTGCGGCGCAACAAAGAAATGATGTTGTCTCCTGCATTTACGGAATTATGGAATAAAATTAAACAAAAAACCACCTATCGTGTGCAGATTGACACCGACAAGCTGGTGGAAAACTGTGTGCAGGAACTAAAAAATATGCCGCCTATTCCCAAGGCGAGATTGGTTTCTCAGACGGCAGAAATTAATGTGGAACATGGCGGAATCACTCATAAAGCGACAGATATGCATACGCTGGAATTGGGCGATACTTATTCTTCTTTGCCTCATATTTTGGGTATCATCAGTGAAGAAATGCTAATAAAAAAGGCCACTGTTGCTAAAATCATTGCAGAGAGTGGTAGGGCAAAAGACTTTTTATTAAACCCGCAAAAATTTGTGGAGTGCTGCTTGGAGATTATTCGGCGGAACCGTCACGCCCTTGCCATTGATGGCATTAAATATGTGAAGTTGGAAGGGAAAGAGTATTATGCGCAGGAGATTTTTGGCATGGAAGAGATAATTGCTAACTTAGATAAAAATGCTGTTCCAGTGAAGAATAGTGTGTATGACCATGTGATTTATGATAGTCCTACCGTAGAAAGGCCTTTTGCACTGGCGTTGGATGATGATCCTCATGTAAAGATGTTCTTCAAAATTCCTAATCAGTTTAAGATAGAAACACCGATTGGTACCTATAACCCTGACTGGGCGGTCCTTTGGGAAAAGAATGGGGAGCAGAAATTGTACTTTGTGCTGGAAACTAAAGGCACAACAAATATCTTTAACTTAAGAATTTCCGAACAGCAAAAAATCCACTGCGGCATGGAGCACTTCAAGGCGCTGGATAACGGCGTTGAAATGAAAGTAGCAAGCAACTGGGAGCGGTTTAAGTTGAATTATACAGAGTAAGGGGACGTATTGTATTTGCGATTGGGTAGGCGAAGGAGATAGGAAATGAAGGGAAAAATAATCCGTTTGTTTCAACAAGAGAGTATTTTATGCGTTGCGTTGATTTTAGCGCTGGTATCTATGTTTTTGGTTCCCTTAGATAAGGAATATCTTACCTATATTGATTTCCGCACGCTGGTTATCTTGTTTTGCTTGATGGGGGTTGTGGAGGGATTAAAAAACGCTGGTTTCTTTCGATGGATTGCCCGGGCGCTTTTATGCCGGGTGCGGAA
>CATIYQ010000050.1 GCA_949739465.1 uncultured Peptococcaceae bacterium
TATGGCGTTTTGCGGCGCGCCTTGCCGTTTCGCCAGATAACCCATACCCGCTACAGTCCGACAATCTTCCACCGTACCTCCTGCCGCAAGAATAGCGCACACCTCTTTTAGAGCGATTTCCGACATACCAAAGCTGAGCAAATCCGCCTCCGCCGCAAAAAGCATAGGCGGGAAGAGCTTGTCCTCCCAATAATCATAGTGGACAAACCGCCTGAGACTAGCCTCAATGCCCCCTAAAATAATAGGCTTATCGGGAAAAAGCTGCCGCAGCTTTTTGCTGTAAACAACCGTTGCTCGGTCAGGACGTAACCCTGCTTTGCCACCGGGGGAATAAGCGTCTTGCTTTCTTCGTTTCTTCGCCGCCGTGTAATGGTTCACCATAGAGTCCATTTTGCCCGCCGCCGTAATAATGCCGTATTTGGGCGTACCCAAGGCAAGGAAATCTTCGTCCATCTTCCAGTTTGGCTGAGCAATGATACCGACGCGGTAACCTAAATATTCCAGCCACCGTCCGATTAACGCCGTGCCGAAAGAAGGGTGGTCTACATAAGCGTCTCCCGTCACCAGCAAAAAATCAATTTCCGCCCAGCCCCGCGCTGCCAGGTCTCCTTTGTTCATCGGTAAAAACAACTGTTATTCCCCCCACAATAAAATCGGCTTAAAGTCAATATAATCACAGCTAAGCAAAGAAAAACGAATCCCCCAATTTTCCTTCAGCAATTCCTTTTCGGGGTTCACTTCGTGAAGATGACCATAAAGACATTGCTCTACACCATAAGATTCCATTAAATCGATGAAAAGGCTTTTCTCATTTTTTTCATTACAAGGCGGATAGTGCAACATCACCACCAGTGGCAAGCCCGTCTTCTTCCCTTGGGTAAGCGCCATTTCCAACCGTAATAGTTCTCGATGAAAGATTTTCTCATCTGCCTCGCCAAAACCCTTACTTCCCGGTATTATCCATCCTCTGGTTCCACAGACAGCTTTCCCCTCTATTGTCATACAACTGTTTTGCAGAAGCGAAAAATCATCAGGTAAAAAGTCGTTGATTTTTTGCAAGCTTTGCCACCAATAGTCATGGTTACCCCGAATCAATACTTTCCGTCCGGGTAACTGATGAAGAAAGTCAAAATCCCATACCGTATCTTCCAGCTTCATGCCCCAGGAAGTATCTCCTGCCAAGAGTACGGTATCGTCGATATTTACCCGTTCCTGCCAACTTTCTCGGATAAGAGCATAATGCTCCCGCCAACGGCTATGGAAAATGTCCATAGGCTTCGCTGTTTTTGCCAACCCTAAATTTGCCATATCTACCTGTTCTGTAAAAGAAAAATGCAGGTCAGAAATACCATAAACTGCCATAGCCTTCTCCTTAAAATTTTCTGATTTTGTCCCATTTTGTCTAGTTTGCCGGCAAATATTGATACACTAAGTACAAATGAATAAAGGTCGTGGCAAAAAAGACAAAGTAAAACTGGGGTTTCCGTACTTTGTGATGAAAGAGAAACATACCCAAGAAACCGCCGAGACCGCCGCCTGCCATAGATAGTGCAAAGAGCTTAATTTCCGGTACACGAGAGTTGCCTCGTTTTGCCTGCCATTTATCAAAGCCCATTATCACAAACAGCACAAAATTGATGATGCCGTAATAAATCAAAACCATATCCCACATTTGATATCATCCTTTTAAACAAAGATAAGCAACAACCCTAACTTGTTGTTGCTTATATTCTAACATAATTATCCTCGCAAAAAAACTCTTCTTGTTTCTCGGAGCAGAATTATTTTTCTGTTTTTTTGATTAAGAGAACGTTATCCCCTGTTTTTACCCCTGCAGCGTTGGCTTCATCCGTGTCGATATGAAAATCCAAACGATAGTCTTTATGAACCCTTGCCATAACGTCAATGAAACAGAGCGGACGTTCACTCTTCACGTAGACGTCTACCAATTCTTTGTCAGAAACACCCAAACGAGCCCCTTCCTCCAAACTCATATGGATATGAGTTTTAGCTAAGATACAACCGCTGTCTAAAACCACATAACCTTTCGGACCTACCAGCACACAGCCGGGCGTTCCCGCCAAATCTCCCGAATGACGAAGCGGCGGCTTGATACCTAACTTCCGCGCGTCGGTTTGTGACACTTCTATCTGGGTCTGCCCGCGAAAAGGACCGAGAATACGCATATGCTCAATCATTCCTTTAGGACCTACTACATGGACCGTTTCCTCACAGGCAAACTGCCCCGGCTGAGATAAATCCTTGATATTGGTCAAGGTTTTCCCCTCACCGAAAATGGTTGCAAAATCTTTCTCACTAATATGTAAATGACGATTGGAAACCCCAATGGGAATCAAAAAAGGATTGGCATTGTCCGTAAAATCTATTTCATTAATGGCCTGACTGAATTCTTTCATGGAAATATTAGACATAGTTATCTGCCTCCTATTTTCTTATTTCTGTTTTTATTTTACCATAAGATCCCTCGCCTTGTAAAATTTTGCTTTTATTCCTTAGCAGCGTCAGTAAAACAAGCTGTTACATCCAAATATGCCGCCCGATGTAAAAGCCCCCAAGAACGCTTTCGATTAAACGCCCAATAGCTCATTCCCGGTTTCATTGCCACAATGCCAATCTTATTCCAAACAGGGGTATGCTGTAAATGCAAAACCATACAGTCCCCAAAGTCCAGCTTGCCGTCTTCCCCCCACGCCGCTGACATGGCTTCCTCCACCGATTCGCCCCAAGGTCTTGCCACTTTTCGGCAAGCTAAGAACCGTGGCAACCGCTGTCCGCTGTCTGACAAAACCCAATCCAGTGCAAGCAAGTCCAGCCACAAATTTTCTTTATCAGCATATTCCTGTACTAAAAAATCATAAAGCAAGCGGCTTCTTTGGGGCAACTGTTTCCAGGCTGATTTTTCCGAGGGCAGATATTCGCCGAAGCGAAGGAAAAATTGAAAGGGGTCGTATCCCTCTATGTTATGCAGTAAATAGCGGAAGGTTTCCCGAAAGCGGTTGCAGTTAAAGAAACAATCCGCCGCCTTGTCAATGCGCCGTAAAATATCCAGTTCCGCCATGGTGATTTGAGGCGTGGAAACAATCTCATAAGGCGCACTATCGCTATATACCAAGCCCCATTTTTCCTTTTCCAGGTCCAGGCGGCTACCAGGCAACACCTTGAGAAAGCCCAGCTGTATCTGATGCGCAAAGAGACGGTACACCCCGTTAAATGAATGAGCAAACTGGGCAAAGCTCTCCTCAGGCAGTCCAGCAATTAAGTCCACGTGCAAATGACAATTATCTTGAGCAATAACCCGCTGTAAATTTTGTCGCACTTTTTCCCAATTCATAGCACGATTCATGGCGGCGAGAGCAGGTGGATAGAGGGTCTGAATGCCAGCCTCCATTTGCAGATAGCCCACAGGACTCTCCGCTAAGAGCAATAAAAATTCCTCGTCCAATAGATTGGGCGCGATTTCCATATGAAAGTTAATACCGGGGCGATAATGGTCCAGCAAAAACCGTACCAGCCCACAGCTTCGCTCCGTCGGGAAATTAAAGGTTCGGTCTACAAACTTTACTTGCTTTGCCCCTAAAGACCTCAGATAAAGCAAATCCTTCTCCACCTGTTCCATAGGGCGGTAGCGCGGCTTATCCCCGCCGGAAAAACAAAAACTGCAATGAAAGGGACAGCCGCGGCTGGTTTCATAATAAAGAATACGGTGTTCTAAATCCAAATCATTGATATCTTCCCACTCTGCCATTTGTCGGTAGGGAGAAGGCAATCCTCCCATATCTATTTTTTCCGTCACAGGCACAGCATAAATCTCACCGTTTTGCCGTCCTGCCACGCCGGATGCCAGACAACAGTTTCCTTTTTCCAAGTCTGCCAGTAATTGGGGAAACGTACGCTCCCCTTCCCCCAATAGAAGATAATCAACTTCTGCACATTCCCGAAGCAAGGAGATACCCCTGCCCGTCACCTCCGGACCGCCCCACAAAATCGTAATATGGGGAAGACGTTTTTTTACTTCAGCAGTGAACTGCCGAAATAATTCAATATTCCAAATGTAAACACTGCAGCCCAATACATCGGGCTGTTCCCGAAGAATCTCCGCCAACATCAAATCAAGAGAAGATTTCACCGTCCACTCTTTTATGGACACCGCAAAGCCTTTTTCCTCCGCTGCCGCCCGCAAACTGTAAATACCCAATGCTGTATGATTATATTTTCCGTTCATTGCCGCTAACGTTACTTTCATGTTCTTGCCCACTTTATTTCTTCCTTTAAGAAAATACCCAAAGATAGGCTTATCTCTGGGTATCTTTTTATTCTTCGTCTTCTTTGTCAAATTCGCTGTAATCGCGATGTTCTACCACATAGGGCGTTTCTTCCTCGCCAATGATACAAGCCTCCGTTCCCAGCATCACACCGGGATAGATTTCTCTACAAATCCTGGCAAGCTCGCCTGCCCGCTCGCTTAATTCACGAATCGATTGATAACGGTTATCATTTTCATGGAATTCCTCTTCCAAATCATCCAATGCCACTAAATAAAAATCAACCGCTTTTTGCCGAGAGGCAAAGACTTCCGGCCAAAGATGATTTTCCGAATAGTTTTGCTCTAAATAATCCCGAATCATCGCCAAAAGAATATCTAATTGCCACAAAATATCAATACCTTTTTCCGCCATAGCTTGATTGATGCTTTGGGTGAAACGAATACCGTTTAATTTCGGCAGCTGATAGGGTTCACTGACTTCGTTCAACACTAAGATATTGCCGCTTCCCAGCCCTACCCTTTCCTCTTGTATTTTAAAATCAGAAACGGACTCTTGACTTAATTCTTCCAATAAACTTAAAAACAGATTGTCATCTCCCGTTTCTCCTTTTACAAAAGAAGTAATAATCTGCTGTAAGCGATTTTCATTTTGTTTCATTATCAACACCCACCTATCATCAATGCGCCCCTTCGGCGCATGAAACTACATTTGTTTTATTCTACCTGTTCTGTGTATTGAATTACCAATAAAATTCCCTTTTCATGACAAATCTTTCCGCAACGTTCCGTTAAGATGTTGCTGACGCCGCGAGAACTGCCCTTTAGCAATGTTCCCCGCTCCAAAGAATAATAAAATCCTTCTAATGTAAGTTCTGTCACATCGTCTTCTAGGGGAATCAGACTAACGGTCTGTCCCGGTTCCCCCACGACCTCCAATCTTCCGGTAGAATAATATCCATTAAAGCCTTTTGACAAAAGAATCAAATGAGGCACTTTCTTCAGATATTGTCCGAAAAGGAAAATATTGATGAGAGAATGGTCCGCTCTCGACCCCCAGCCGCCGCAAACATAAATGGTTTCCGGAGCAAAAGACACCGCCAAATCCAGCGCCATTTGCGTATCGGTGAAATCTTTTTCTGCCGGCACCTCCCGCAATATGACGCCCTGATTTCGGAAAAAATCTTTCGTTTCCCCAGAAACAGAATCAAAATCCCCTAAAAGGTAATCCGGCATAATACCGTGAGCATAGGCATAATCACCGCCGCTGTCCGCGCAGATAATCATATCCCCTTCGGCTATTCTCTCTGCAATGTCTGCATAATCAGGTTTTTCACCGCCTGTTATGATGATAATCGTCTTTTTCTTCTGCATATGCTCTGTTGTCCTCTTTTTCCCGATAAATATAACTTCCCCAACCTTTTTCTTGAGTCGCAACAACACCGTTCTCCATTACGATATTGCCCCGAACAATGGTATAGCATACTCTTCCCTGTACCTTGACACCATCAAACATGACGTTATTTTTCCGACCTTTGGTATACATTTTGGTAATATCGATTACCGTCTCCCGATTAAAATCAATGATGGTAAAGTCACCGTCACTGCCCGGTGCAATACACCCTTTGCGAGGATACAAGCCAAATACCTTTGCCGTATGTTCCGATACCAGCCCTACCAATTGTTCCGGCGTTAATTTCCCCTTCGCTACCTGATTAAGCATGGTTGGAATGAACGTTTCTATAGAAGGAATCCCAGAAGGCGCCTTCCAAATCTCCTTTTCCATGCCTACCAGCTTTTCTTCATACTGATGAGGCGCATGGTCACTGCCAATCATATCAATAGTACCATCGGCAATATATGCCCACAGTCCGTCCACATCTTCTTGAGACCGCAAAGGTGGATTACATTTAGCAAAAGGTCCATAAGTATCAATGGCAGCATGGCTATAAACCAAATAATGAAAACAAGTTTCCCCCACTACATCCATACCTGCCGCTTTTGCTTTTTTTACCAATTCACAGCCTTCGGCAGTGGAAATATGGCAAATCCCTACCTTTTGCCCGGTAACACGTGCAAACTGCAAAACCGTAGCGATAGACTGTACCTCCGCAATATTGGGACGGGATTGATAATGAAAATTATACCCTTCTTCTCCAATTTCATGTAAATAAGCCGCCATTTTCTCAATGATTTTATAATTTTCACAGTGGAAGAAATGCCGCGTACCGATTTTTGCCGTTTCATTCATCAGCCGCCATAGCTCGCCGTCATCATAGGCAACAAGCCCACTGAAATTTTCCTCCTGTCCCTTTGGTCCCGGCTGTAAAAATGTCTTAAACCCGGTAATACCAATCTTATCCATGGCGGCAAGCTGGTCAAAATTGCCAAATCCCGCTGCGCCATAAAAACCGAAATCAACAAGAGATTTTTTCTCTGCATCGGCAATTTTTGCCATTAATGTCTCCGCTGTGCAAGTGCAAGGGGTTACATTAGGCATATCGCATACGGTGGTAAAGCCTCCTGCCGCCGCAGCGCAGCTACCGGTAAAAAAATCTTCTTTTGCCGTAGCGCCAGGGTCGCGAAAATGCACATGAGAATCAATAAAACCGGGGAATACCACAAGACCTGTTCCGTCTATTACGCTGTCCGCCATTACCTGAGTTATATCGCTGTCCGAAGTTAAAATACAGTCAATCTTTCCTTGACGCACCAGGATATGACCTTGCCGCAATTGATTTTCAGCAAAATAAACAGCATTTTTTATCAACAAATCATACGGTTCTTTCGTCATTATGCCCATCCCCTCTCGAAATTTGTTATTTTCTCTGTAAATTCCGATATCAACAGTCAAATTTCCCGAAATACAGAAAATTTTCATAATTCTACAATAAATATTGAGATTACAACCTGACTACAATATCTTGTTCTATTTTTTATTAAAACAGCTTTTTTATCAGCGTTAGTTTACCAATAAAAACTGATGATAGACTGAATCCACCTTGGCAAAGAATGAAAATAAACGTCGAATTTTTGGTTATTTTTAGTTTATCTCTTTTCCTAGGGATAAGCAATAGCCAAAAGAAATTACAAATTAGCAAATATATACGACCATTCTAGCTGTTACGACAGGAAAACCGTAAAAATACAAGGTTTTGCACCTATTTTTATACAAATTTTTGCTTTTTTTCCCATGACAATAGGAGTATAATAGGAAATAGCAGTGTATACCCCTAGATTTATCAGTTACAGTTGGGAGGTTCATCAACATGGAAACAAATAGGATTCGTTGTCCCCAATTATTAGAAAAAATTATTTCAGCAGAGGCTGCTGCTCAAATGATAGAACATGGTCATATTATTGGCGTCAGTGGGTTTTCACCCTCAGGATATCCCAAAGCCATTCCTCTGGCACTGGCTGAAAGAATAAAAAAAAGTAATTCCCCACTCCAAGTTGACATTTTAGCAGGCGCCTCCACCGGAGACGAACTGGATAAGGCATTGGCAGAAGTAAACGGTATCCGCCGCCGTATGCCCTATCAAACCTGTACCGTTTGCCGTAAGTCTTTAAATACCCCCGACGGCATCGCTTATCAGGACCAACATTTGAGTTTATCTCCACAAAATACCCGTTATGGTTTTTACGGCGATATAGATTTTGCCATCATTGAAGCCTGCGCTATCACAGAAGAGGGCGGCATCGTACCAACCACTTCTTTAGGAAACAGCCCTACTTATGTGCAGGTTGCTAAAAAGGTGTTAGTTGAAATCAATACCAGTCAACCCGTAGAATTAGAAGGAATTCACGATGTTTATGTGCCGCTGGACCCGCCAAACAGACAACCTATCCCTATCCTTAAAGCGACGGATAGAATCGGCACCACTTATATTCCTTGCGACCCGGAAAAGATTATCGGCATCGTCTTCACTGATATTCCGGATAATGTCCGCCCCTTAGCGCCCCTGGATGATACCTCTCGCGCTATGGCAAAAAACCTCATTGATTTTTTTCACAGTGAAGTTGCCGCAGGTCGGCTACCTAAGAATCTGCTGCCTCTCCAATCAGGCATTGGCAACGTAGCAAATGCCGTCCTTGCAGGCTTATTAGAGAGTGACTTTACCGATTTGGAGTTTTATTCCGAAGTAATCCAGGACGCCGCTTTAGATATGGTGGAAGCAGGAAAATTCACCCTTTGCTCCGGCACGGCGCTGACCCCCTCCGCTGAGTGGCTGAAGAAGTTCTATGCAAACCTGCCGGAACTGAAAAAAACCATTATGCTCCGTCCTCAAGAAATCAGCAACCATCCGGAAGTAGTCCGCCGCTTAGGCATCATCGCCATGAATACTGCCATTGAAGCAGATATTTATGGTAATATCAACTCCACGCATGTGATGGGTACACGCATGATGAACGGTATTGGCGGCAGCGGTGACTATGCACGGAACGCCTATCTCACCATTTTCCTAACGGCGTCAACTGCCAAAGACGGCGCTATTTCCAGTATCGTTCCCATGTGTTCCCATGTAGACCATACCGAACATGATGTTGACATCATTGTCACCGAACAAGGCGTTGCAGACCTGAGAAATAAATGTCCACGAGAACGGGCATTGGAGATTATCAACAACTGCTCCCACCCGGATTATCGTCCTATGCTTTTGGATTATTATGAACGGGCATTAGCCGCCACAGCAGGCGGTAAAGGGCACACCCCTCATATTCTCTCAGAAGCTCTCTCCTGGCACACTCGGTTTACAGAAAACGGCACCATGAAAAAATAAACATCAGAAACAAGGACAGCAACACCGCTGTCCTCTTTCTTTTCACCCATTGTAAACCATTCCATAATTAACGGTTGACAATAGGATATAATTTTACTATAATAGCGTCAACATCATTTATGAACACATAAAAGGAGTTGTCCGTATGAAAACACAAGAACTTACCCGAATCGCTGTTTTTGCAGCAATTACAGCCTGTCTTGCACAAATTATTATTCCTCTGCCCTTTACCCCTATCTTTGTTTCCATGGGTATTTTAGCCGTTTATCTTACCGGGGTCATTCTCACCCCGAAACAAGCCTTTCTGGCACAATTGGTTTATATTTTATTAGGTGCTGTCGGTATGCCTGTTTTCGGCGGATTCAAAGGCGGTATCGGCGTGTTATTTGGACCAACCGGCGGCTATCTCTACACCTATCCCATTATGGCATGGATTACCAGCTTCACCATTGAAAAATTCTCTGACGCCAAGCCAATCTATCAAAAATGTTCTTTCATTTTCGGATTATTGCTGGCAATGATAATCTGTCACGGCGCAGGCGTCGTTTGGTTAGCGCATCTCAATGGCATCACCGTTTATCAAGCATTTCTGGCAGCCTCCGCCCCATTCTTATTGCCGGACTTTTTGAAGATTGCTGTGGCTGTCATGGTCGGGATTCCTGTCCGCGCCAAAGTAACGAAGGGAAGACAACGGCAAATCCCCGAAACACCGCAGGAATAGTCCTAATTGTCTAAAACAAAAAAGAACCGAAATGATTTCGGTTCTTTTTTTACGTTACGATTATTTTATCATGAAGACAGCTACCGCGCCTGCGCCAATATGGGTGCCAATAACAGACCCGCAAGGACAGCGCAAGATTTCGCCTACCTGGAAATTTTCTTTGACCATGGTCTCCAATAAGTCTGCATTGGTAGGGTCGCAAGTGTAAACCAATGAAATGGTCGCGTCGGAATAATCCGCCCGCTCTTCCTTCATCCGCTTGATAATATGTTGCAAGCCTTTTTGAATGCCCCGTACTTTCGCAGTGTTAATCAGATGCCCCTCCCGGTCTATCTCAATCATAGGCTTGATATTCAGGATATTTGCCACAGCGCCTGCCACAGGCTTGAGTCTGCCCCCTTTGATTAAGTTATCCAAGGTTGCTACCATTACAAAGGCGCGGGAATCTTCGATAGCGACTGCAAGCGCCGCCAGAATCTCTTCTCTAGACTTTCCTGCCGCCGCCATACGAGCCGCCAACAATACCAAAAGCCCCTGACCCATGCAAGCGGACTGACTGTCAACGATATCAATAGAACCCCGTCCAACAATGTCCTTCGCCAGATGAGCCGCTTGATTACAGCCGCTTAATACTTTAGCCAAGGTAATGACAATCACTTCATTACCGGCGTCTACTTCTTTCGCAAATAACTCCGCATAGACTTGAGGCGTAGGCTGAGAGGTAGTCGGCAGTTTTTCCGATTGTTCTAACTTCCGAAAGAACTCCTCATGGGTGAAATCAACACCGTCTAAATAAACATCATCACCAAAAATCACCTGCAAAGGAACAACTGTAATGTCATATTGTTCACATATGTCTTTTGGTAAATCTGATACGCTATCTGTAAGAATTTTTATCATGTTCTCTATTACCGCTCCCAAATTTACGATTAATCTCTTTTATTTATCTTTCGCCACTTTTATCGTTTTTCCTTTGTTTTGTTCCTGCAAAGATAAATCTAATTCCATGAAAAAATCATGAATTTTTTCCATAGTGTGGAGCAATAATTTTTCTTCGTTCTTATCCAGCTCGGCAAGAATGGATTTCATCATCTTGCCGTGAAAATCCTGATGCAGCTTATAGGCGTCTTTGCCCTTTTCTGTGAGAAGAACCATCACTACCCGACGGTCATCCTCCGGACGATATCGCCAGACAAAACCTTTTTTCACCAAGCGATTTACCGAGATAGTCAATGTTCCCACCGTCACTAAAAGACGAGCCGCCACTTCAGACATAGTCTGAGGACCATCGATGCCAATGGCTTCTATGGTATGTAATTCATTTAAAGAAATTTCTTCTAAAATGCCTTCGTTCAAAGCCCGTTGTTCCACTTTAGAAATACGGTTAAAGGTATCTACAAACCAGCTATTCAGCTTCTTTTCCTGCTTTAACATCGGCTATCTCCTTCAATTATTTTGATAATCAAAAAGGTTTCCCTAAAATAATACGCCGTATTTTCAATTTTGTCAATGGGTACTAACATAGCTGGTCTTTCTTAAATATTTTTTTCTTCCTAGTCTAGTTTTTCTTTTTGCCGTATATACTATGTTAACAAATTTCTTAGACTGGGAGGATTATCTAATCATGTCATTTGTCATGACAATCCTTATCTTCACCATTGGGCTTCTTTTGATTATCAAAAGCGGCGATATTTTTGTAAACGCCGCTATTACCCTTGCTGAAATCACCCATATTCCGAAAATTCTCATTGGCGCCACAGTAGTCAGTCTTGCCACAACACTACCGGAATTATTGGTTTCCGTCATGTCTGTCGCCCAAGGCTCTATCGATTTGGGCATCAGCAATAATATCGGTTCTGTTATCTGTAATACCGGCTTTATCATGGGACTCTCCGTTCTTTGTATGCCCCAGACGCTATCCAATCACTCTTTTCGTAATAAAGGATTACTGCTCCTGTTTTTTACAGGCTTGCTTTTTTACCTTTGTCGGGATTTACATATTTCATATAGCGATAGCTTTCTGTTGCTGGGCTGCTTTCTTATCTTTACGCTGCTCAGCATCAGTGAGGCAAAATCAGGACAACAAGAGGAAGATAGCCCCACTGAGGGCAGCGTCCCCGCCAATAAAGAAAAATGCTTTCTCAGCTTTTTTCTGGGCGCGGCAGGTATCATCATCGGCGCAAGGCTGTTAGTCAATAGCGGCATTACCATCGCCGGGGTTTTAGGCATTCCGGAACGGATTATCGGACTGACCATTGTCGCCTTAGGCACTTCCCTTCCCGAGCTGGTCACCACCGTCACCGCCTTAATGAAAAAAGAAGGGCAAATGTCTATCGGCAATGTCTTGGGCGCAAACATTATGAATATCACCTTGATTCCCGCTTGCTGCAGCTTTGTTGCTGCCGGGCATATGACGCTGAATCTTCAACAGACGTCATTCTTTCCCACGCCTGTTTCCAGTACGCTTTATATCGATATTCCGCTGGCGCTGCTCTTGATGTCTTTGATTATTTTACCCAGCCTAAAAACAAAACAGCTCAAACGATACCAAGGACTTACCGTTCTCCTCCTTTATTTTGCTTATGTTTATGTCATCGGCACCCATTAGAACCAAATAAAAAAGCCCCTGATTTAGGGGCTTTTTATTTTATATCTTTTTACATTACAGGCAGCACACAAAAGATAACGGAACAAAGATGAAGAACGCTGCCGCCCAACACAAACAAATGCCAAAGAGAATGCATATAAGGCACTTTTTTCATTAAATAGAAAATGATACCCACCGTATAGACAATACCTCCTGCCACCAGAAGAGACAGTCCCAGGGAAGAAAGACCGGCAACCAAAGGACGAACAGCAAAAACCACCGCCCAGCCCATAACCACATAACAAATCAGAGAGAGGATAGAGAATTTCTCCATATCAATGGCATTGAGCACAATACCTAAAATCGCCATACCCCAGATAATACCGAAAATGGTCCAACCTACCGCACCCCGCAGGGTAATCAAGGTATAAGGCGTATACGTCCCAGCAATAAGAAGAAAGATTGCACAATGGTCAAAAATACGAAAAACACCTTTTAGCTTTTCTCCTTGGACTGCATGATAGCAGGCAGACATGGCGTAAAGCACCATCATTGCCGTGCCGTACACAATTACGCTGAAAAGGCACAATGGGTCGCCGTATTTTACCGCCTCCACAATCATATAAACCAACGCTACCGCCGACAGCACAAACCCCACCGCATGAGAAAGGGAATTGCACAGCTCCTCGCCTTTTGTATAATAATGAGGTGTTTTCTTTTTCTTTCCCACTATACCGCCTCCTTTTTCTCATCTTACTTCAAGTTTATTTTATTTATTTTATCACAATACGGAGAAAATATTCTGAAAATTTTTCTATTTCCCTGCTCATTGCCAACAACCGTTCATAGGTTTCCTCTTGCTCCGCTCCGCAATACAAGTAAGTTGTCCCCATACGAAACGCTGGAAGCCCTACTAAAATAGGGACAAGATAAGGAATGTGGGAGACGTCTGCCTGCTAATATGATTACCTAAGGCATTTGCCCCTAAGAAAACAGCCCCTAAACCATAATCCCCCTCTATGGCAATTGCAGCTTCTGCTCCTTGAGATAAGACATATTGTCGTCCGCCTGCTATACAAATATATGTATTTTCCTCTTTGTTTTCCCAGGTTACGGCAACGCCAAATTTCTTTAAAACTGCAACAGCCATCTGAAAATACTCCGGTTCTGCAACGCCGCCTGTTACCGTAATGGCGGATTGCCCCGGCGTTAAGGCAAGAGCGTAGACATACAAAGTCGCAGCGTATTGCCGGAATCCTGACAATGAATCACCGTCTGAGAAAATAAATCCTTTTGTTCTTTAATGGCAGCAGCCAGCGCCCTCCCTACCCCGGTAATGGTTACCATCCGGTCGGCAAAGCAGATTTGCACCTTAGCGCCCAGCTTTTGCACGGCAGAAAGGGTCGCCAAGACGTCTTGAGGAAAAGATATATCCGTTTATCGCTCTTGGTTTTCAGTCATGCCTTCTATATTCTGGGAGAACAGGCAGATTCCCTTCTTTTTTATTCCTTGATTACTGCCACCGTCACCTGGTTTTCCCCGGCTATCATGGTGTAGAGATAGGATTTCTGCCGCCAAAAGGCTTTATACCCCAACCCCGGCGTTCCCTTCTCTATTCGGTCGGGAGCGTCTTTTCCCAGAGACGCACTGATGGCAGCAGCTACCGCCTCCCGTTCTCCCGTCAAGCTATAAAGAGCATATTCCACCTTGCCGTCACCGGATAACATCACGGTAAGTTCACTGTCATAGCCGAGAAATTTTTCTTGATAAACGCGACTGAGAATCACCTTTTTCCCATCAATCACAGCAATGTTTTCCGTGCCTTTTCCTATCCCTTGCACCAGTTCTGCATCAGAACCTCCTAGGTAAGATGCCAGAAAAAGACCATTGGATTCCGTCTCATGACTGCAAGCCACCCAAAATGCCATACCCCATAAGAGCAAAAGAGCTAAGATAATGCCTTGCATATCTACTTTTTTCATGGATTCATTCCCCTATATTCATCAAGATGCTCTTTTTATTATGAGACAGTTTTGCAACGATTATACCAAAAAATAACAGCTCCCTTTCAAAAGGAGCTGTTATCTGTTTTTATACCTGTACCAATCCATTAGTTAGCAGAAACTACAATACCATAATTGATAACGCCCACGCCGTCCCATTCGCAATGGATGATATAATAAGCCATACCGTTTTCACCGTATTCTACTTTGAAGCTATCGGTTTTCTCATCAAATTGCACATCTGTAATCTTTTCCGCATCAGGCGTTTCCTTGGCAGATACTACGTCAAAGGTGTTAAGGTCACGAGTAACCGTAATGCGGTCGGGATGATAGTCGCCAAAGTCTACATTAAGAGAAAGTCCGTTCCAAACCACAGGCACTTCCATGCTGCCGAAACCATAGTTTTTGCGAAAATAATCATAATAGTCAACGGTGTCATAATCAGCGTCGTTCCAGCTTACAGGGAATTTACCGAAAGTAAAGCTGCTCACATTTTCCCCTTCTCCCAAATAAACGGAAAAAGGAATTTCTGTATAATCTTCCAGTTTCGCCACATCAGCCGTTCCCTGCTTATCGGTATCTCCGTTGCCGCAAGCAGCCAGAGACAGCGCGAGCAATGCAATACTTATCATAGATAAAAAGTTCTTCTTCATTTTCATTCTTATCATCTTCATCGTCCTTTCGTTTATCGATTTTTCTTGTTCGGTTCTGTCTATTAGACAACCTCTCTCCAGGAAAAGTTCCCCTTTTCCCAACAAAAGATACCGTTATTCTACCACAGAAAAAAGAAAAAAGAAATAATCTGCGGTTTCAAGGTCCTTTAAGAATTATTTGTTATTATAAAATATATTGATAGAAAGAACATGAGGACAAGCCTATGCAAAGTCAAGATAACTTTTTCAATACCTTCGGCGGCAATCCGCCAGAAAACATTTCAGAGCAAGTAAAAGAACTGTTCAAAGGATTTCAGGATATTTACATCACCTATCAATCTGCCATTAAAGAAATCGGCACAAAAATTGAAATTCTCAACGATGAATTTCAAGCCAAACAAAAGAGAAACCCCATTGAACATATTAAGTCTCGGGTAAAATCAGCCAAAAGCATTGTGAAGAAACTGCAACGAAAGGAACTACCCGTTACCTTAAATTCTGCCCGGGAAAATCTCACGGACATTGCGGGCATTCGTATCATCTGTTCCTTTATCGATGATATCTATATCATCGCCGACCTGCTCTCCGGTCAAGACGACATCGTGCTGGTAGAGAAAATCGACTATATCCAAAACCCTAAACCCAGCGGCTATCGCAGTCTCCACCTAATTCTCCAAGTGCCGGTTTTCTTTTCCGACCACACCGAATATGTAAAGGTGGAGGTGCAGATTCGCACCATCGCCATGGACTTCTGGGCAAGTCTGGAACACAAGCTCCACTACAAAGGCTCGGAAAACGTCCCCGACAGCGTTACCAAAGAGCTCAGAGAATGCGCCGATGTCATTGCCGAGACAGACCGCAAAATGCAAAATATCCATAACAGACTGGAAGAAATCAATTAAAGAAATTAACTAATCCAATAAAAAAGAGCAGTGATTTTCACTGCTCTTTTTTATTGGGCTTACCAGCCAAAACTGCCATAAAGAACTGTTTTCCAACTGCCGTCCTCCTGCAGTTCCAGCACTCGTTTTTCCGGACAATCCCAGCAAATATTTCCCAAGCAGATTTCATATTTGCCGTCGCCGTTAAAGTCGAAAATGCCATCGACAGTCAATCTTAAACAGGTCTCAATACCTAAAAAGATAAAGGTTCCATCATCTTCCCCCTGAGCTATTTCATAGTTCAGATTGTTTTGTAAACATTGTTCATAGGCTTTTTTAATCGGTTCCTGATGATAAAAAAGAGGTGTTGTCTGCTCCTCCTTTACCAGCAATGCCAAAATAAATACTGCCGCATGTTCATTGGTCAAGTCTTCCTCTTTGATAATGGGATAACCGCCTACATCATTCGGGGTATGTGCAATAATCAGCTTTTCCTGCTTGCCGTCACCGTCTACATCTGCCGTCCACACCTCTGCGATAAAATCACTGTCTCCCATTTCCACACTGTCTAAGTGGGCTTGGACATAGGCGCTTTCTTCCTCCGTGCAGTTGGCTCTTACCTTTAAATCCTTCGGGAAACCGTCTACTGCTTGAGAGAGCACAATGCCGTTATGGAGAATCTGTTCCTCGTTTTCATCTAAGAACCCCAGGTAAAACAAGTCGTTTGGCACTGGGAAAGCGTTTAATTCATCCTCAGTGAAGGTAACAGGCAAGGTAAAATAGTCCTGTGTATTGTTATATTCATCTGCCACCGTTTGCTGCTGATAAGGACCAAATAATGCCTTTACCTCGTCCGTATCATAGAAAGAACTGTCCCCAAAAGGATTCCCCTCTAAATCAAGACCACCCAATTCCAGCATTTCGGGGATATAAACTTTGTTCGCCGTTTCTACCGCGCCTGTTACGATGTCATAAAGATAATATTTTTCCGCCGCCAGCATTTCATAGAGATAAGCCTGAATGGGGTCTTTGCCCTCCCGCTCCTTTGGCGCGTCAGCCGCCGTGTAAGGGTCGTAGAGAATAGAATCCAGGCTATGCCATTCTCCCTCTCCCCAATATCCCATAACGCTGCTGCCCAGCGAAATAAAGACAGGTCCTTCCACAGCGTTTTTTTGCTCTTGCTGCCCGCAAGCGGAAAACGCAAAACAACTGCATATCATTAAAACTGCTGACAGTCCCACTGTCCATAAGTTTCTTTTTTTCATTGACATAACCCCCTTTTAATATTTAGACGAAGGA
>CATIYQ010000051.1 GCA_949739465.1 uncultured Peptococcaceae bacterium
ACCTAATCTTTCTTTTACTTCTACAGCCAGCTCAAACATCATGGTCGCCGTGCCAATGAGATAATCCACGTTTAATTCGTTGGAAACCACCATGGTATGGAGACCAAAGCGTTTTACCCCCATGGCTTTTGCTTTTTCTATCCCAGCAAAAATCTGCTCTCTGGTCATGCCGTATTTGGCCTCTTCCGGATAGCCGATGATAGCGTTACCCCCTTCTCTGAGCGGTCCGGGATTATAGCGGAACGCTAATAAGTCGGGTAGTCCCGTTTCCTTTGCCAGGTAGTCAATATGGGTAATATCGTCTAAATTGATAATCGCCCCCAGCTCTTTTGCCTTGGCAAATTCTTCTGCCGGGGTATCGTTGGAGGTAAAACAAATATTTTCTCCCGTAATGCCCACCTTTTCACAAAGGATAAGTTCCGCCAGAGAGCTGCAATCACCGCCAAAGCCCTCTTCTTTTAAGATTTTCATAATATAAGGGTTGGGCAAAGCTTTCACGGCAAAATACTCTTTGAAAGCAGGCGCCCAAGCAAAGGCTTCCACCAATTTGCGAGCATTTTCCCGCATCTCTTTTTCTACATAAATATGAAAGGGCGTGCCGTATTCCGCCACGATTTCTTTGATTTTTTCTGCGCTGCATGGCAATGTTTTTGCTGACATGGTGTTCCTCCTCTATTCTCTGTTATCTATTATGAAAATATCTTAAAATCTCTGTTGCGCTTTCCTCAGACCAAGCGTCAAACTGCACCACTGGGCGGTAAACAGCCAAATTCTCCTGTCTGCTGCCCATATAGCTGCCAAAGGCAACCCCCGCTCCAATAGCCGCCCTTGCATCAATGGCAGCGTCCCCCAAAAGAAGCCAACGCTTGGCAGGTATTTCAGGATTTTCCCGTAAAATCGCCTCTACCCCCAGAGAGGACGGTTTCAAATCCGGCACAGACTCCCGTCCATAAATCTTCTCAAACAAATGGGTAACGCCGTTTTCCGCCAGACCCAGCTCCGCCGGCTGCTGCGAATTGTTCGTCAAGACAACCATACAAACTTCTGAAGACAAGGCAGCAAGGACTTCTTTCACGCCCGGCTCCAGCTTGGCGTCGGTCATCCCCTGCTTTTCTACCTGCCGCACAATATCCCAGGCGGCTTTGCCCCACGTTTCCTTGTAATGAGGAAAGGCCTTCATTTTCATCAAAGTTTCCGCTGTGGTTATGTTCTCATAGTCAGGAGTGAGGATTTCTTTCTCTCTTAAATAAGAGCAAACGCGAGCATGGAGCAAAGAAAAGTCAATATGAGACTGCAAAATAGTATTATCCATATCCCAGATGATACCGTATAACTTTTGCGCCATGGAATCGCTCCCTCACCTTCCTATAAGTTTTTTAAGAATTTCTGATATTTTTTTATTATAACGAAAAAACAGAGAGAAGACAAGCCAAAAGCAGAAAATAAAAAAGGGATAAATGGATTCTTTCCCACCTATCCCTTTTTATTTTTATCATTTGGTTTTAGTCAGCAAATAATTCCGTCCATGCTTTATCATAGAGAGAGATTGCATCTCCCGGATCTACATATACTTCGCATTTTTCGATGACGCTGTCTTCCGGATAGCCCACACCGTCATTTTTGATTTCATCGGGCAAGAGTTCATAAGCGCCCATGTTTGGTGTAGAGTAGCGGATATATTCCGTATTCTTCAAAGCAATATCGGGACGGCACATGAAGTTAATGAAAGCTTCGGCATTTTCTTTATTTTGGGAGGTTTTAGGAATAACCATAGCGTCAATGGAGTAGTTAGAACCTTCCTTCGGCACAGAATAACGCAGATTTTCATTTTGTTCCATGATGGTAATGGCGTCCCCCGACCAGGTAATGGCCATGGCGGCTTCACCGCTAATCATTTTTTCTTTTGTCTGGTCTACCAGATAAGCTAGGACGAGAGGACGTTGTGCTTGTAATTTTACTTTTGCTGCATCTAATTCTGCAGGGTCGGTACTATTCATAGAATAACCCAATACTTTCAACGCAATGCCAATGGTATCGCGAGGACTGTCCAGCATAATGATTTCTTTGGCATAGTTATCATTCCAAAGCACTTCCCATGTATCCACAGGGTCCGTTACCATTGTCTGGTCATAAATAATCCCCAAGGTACACCACATATAAGGAATGGAATATTTATTTTCAGCGTCATAAGGTTGATTCAAAAATTTGGGGTCGGTTTGGGCTGCATTGGGAATATTATCATAGTTTAATTCCAACAGCATATCTTCTTTAACCATTTTTTCAATCATATAGTCGGAAGGAATCAACACGTCATAAGCATTACCGCCGGCTTTTACCTTCACATACATATCCTCATTGGTATCAAACATTTCATAGCGAACTTTGATACCGGTTTCTTCTTCAAACAAATCAATAACATCTTCGGCAATATAATCGCCCCAGTTATAAACATACACCATTGGTTGGTCGCTATCACCGCAGCCAGTAAGCGCCACACAGAACAACAGTCCCATTGCCAGTAACATCCAAAAACCTTTTTTCATTTCTTTTCTCAATCCTCCGTTTATCTTTTTTATTGCTTTCTAATGATTATCAGAAGCTGTTTTTTCATCGGACATCCGTCCGTTGACAACGACTAGAAGAACCAATACCACCACAAACATCAAAGTAGATATAGCGTTAATTTCCGGGCTGACACCTCGTCTCGTCATAGAGTAAATGGCAATAGATAAATTGGTTACCCCAGACCCCGTCGTAAAGAAACTAATCACAAAATCGTCTAAAGAAAGGGTAAACGCCAGCAAGAGTCCTGTAATGACCCCGGGCATAATCTGAGGCAGAATCACCCGTCTGATGGCATAACCGGGCGTTGCACCCAAGTCCAACGCCGCCTCATAAATATTTTTATCCAACTGTCTGAGCTTGGGTAAGACGGAGATAATCACATAAGGAATATTAAACACAATATGAGATAAAAGCAGCGTCAAAAAGCCCAACCGCATCTTAACGAAAATAAACAAAATCATCAAGGATACCCCGGTAACAATATCCGGGTTTAAGACAGGTAGATAGTTAATATCCAATGTCAGCTTTTTACCCCATTTGCCCAAGCTGTGAATGCCAATGGCGGAAATCGTGCCGATAATGGTAGCAATAACCGCAGAAAAGATTGCCAAAAGCAGGGTATAATAGAGCGCCGACATAATCTCGCTATTCTGAAACACCTTCTCATACCACTTGAGAGAAAACCCTGTCCACACAGAGCGGGATTTGGATTCATTAAAAGAAAATGCCATCAAAACAACAATAGGCGCATAGAGAAAGGCAAAAATGAGCAGCAAATACAGTTTCTCAAAAAGTCTTTTTACCATAAACCACCCACTCCTTCATTGTCGTGGTCTCTATCATAGTGATTTAAGATTGCCGTAGAAATCAAAATCAAAATCATCATCACAATGGATAAAGCAGAGCCAAAGTGCCAATCCCCCACCCAAAGGAATTGCTGCTCGATTAAGTTACCAATCAGGCTGAATTGACCGCCGCCTAACAAACGGGAAATGATAAAGGTGGATACCGCCGGCATAAACACCATGACCACCCCGGACATGACGCCGGGAATGCTCAAAGGGAACGTAACCTTGCGGAATACCGTCAGCCTGCCCGCGCCCAAATCCTCCGCCGCCTCAATCAAACTATGGTCCATTTTCACCAGCACAGAATAAATAGGCAATACCATAAAAGGCAGGAAGTTATAAATCATACCGATTACTACTGCAACATCTGTATAAAGGAATTGATAGGGTCCTAAACCGAAATTCCCCAAAAAGTTATTGATTAAGCCGTTCTTCTCCAGTAAAGTCATCCAGGCGTAAGTGCGTAGCAAAATGTTCATCCACATGGGCAGGATTAAAAGCAACAGCAGCATTCGCTTTTTCACATATTCTTTGCTGGCAAGAATCATCGCCAAGGGATAGCCCAAAAGGAAACAACCGATGGTGCAATAAAACGCCAACATAATAGAACGCAACGCTACCTTCAAATAGACAGGCTGACAAAACTTCTGAAAGTTTGCCAAGGAGAAACGAACGCTCTCGCCGTCTTTCACCGTAAAGGCATAAAAAAGCACCAACGCCATGGGGATAACGATGAAAATTGCCATCCATATCATATAAGGATACGATAACCATTTCTTTTTCATGCTTCTACCTCGCTAGCGTCATCCGCACCGCCGACGTCAACAGCGACAGCCTTCCGGCTTTTTTCCATAATATGGATATTTTCCGGCGTTACGCAAATGCCGACTTCGCTGCCGACAGGGGACATAACGGTACTATGTACCAACCAATCTGTGCCATGGTCGCAAAGAACGTGCATTTCATAGTGAACGCCCAAAAAGACCACGGACTGTACCACACCATTAATCTGTCCTTTTTCTTTTTCCACCAGTTGAACGTCTTCCGGACGGACTACCACTTCTACGGGGTTATCTTCGCCGAAGCCGCTGTCCACACAAGAGAACGTAGCTCCGGAGAAATGCACAACAAAATCTTTCACCATGGTGCCGTCGATAATGTTACTCTCCCCGATAAAATCAGCAACAAAAGCATTTTTCGGTTCGTTATAAATATCCTCCGGCGTACCCATTTGCTGGATTTCCCCTTCGTTGATGAGGACGATGGTATCCGACATGGTCAGTGCTTCCTCCTGGTCATGGGTAACATAAATAAAGGTAATGCCCAGACGGCGCTGCATATCTTTTAACTCCATCTGCATCCCTTGGCGCATTTTCAAATCCAACGCGCCCAAAGGCTCGTCTAAAAGCAATACTTCCGGTTCGTTAACCAACGCTCTGGCAATGGCAATCCGCTGTTGCTGACCGCCGGACAAAGACTCGATAGAACGTTTCTCAAAGCCGTTTAAGTTTACCAAATTCAGCATGGCGCTAACCCGTTCTTTGATGTAAGATTCTGGTTTCTTCTTCAACCGCAAGCCGAAAGCGATATTCTCATAAATGCTCATATGAGGAAAGAGCGCATATCGCTGAAACACCGTATTCAGAGGACGTAAATAAGGCGGCACATCGTTGATACATTTGCCGTTACACAAAATCTGTCCGCTGGTAGGCTGCTCAAAACCGGCAATCATTCTCAGTGTCGTGGTTTTCCCGCAGCCGGAAGGACCAAGCAATGTCAAAAATTCGTTTCTTCTTACGTTCAAATTAAGATTTTTTAACGCCACATTATCATCAAATTCCTTGCGGATATTGACCAGCTCAATAATGTTTTCTGATCTATTTTTTTCACTCATTGTAATCGCTTCCTTTCCCCTGCTTTTCCACTTAAAAGCTGGGCGGTGTCGAAACCCAAATCACTTTTGCTTCCCGCTCCCGAGAGATATTCTCTATCTTATGAGGGCTATTGGCTTTATAATAAAAGCTCTCCCCTTTTTTGCACTTATATTTTCGCTGCCCCAGATAAACCGTAACAGCGCCTGCCAACACATAGCCGAACTCCTCTCCCGCATGAGGGTCGTCCATATCGACGCTGCCTCCAGGCTCTAAGGTAAGGATAATGGGTTCCATTTCATTTTTTTGGGCGTTCGGCACAATCCAATGAATGGTATTGCCCAACTCCTTATCCTCCTGGACAAAAACGTCCTCCTTTGAGAAAACAATTTTTTCATCTTCATAATCACTGAAGAAATCTTTCAAATTAGTTCCCAGGCACTCTAATACATCGACTAAAGTGGAAATGGAAAGAGATGTAATATCCCGCTCTACCTGGGAGATAAACCCTTTCGTCAGCTCCGCGCGGGCTGCCAGCTCTTCTTGGGTCAAGCCGTTTTTTATCCGCAACTGGCGGATTTTATTGCCAATATCCATCTTTCCACTTCCCTTCTTCATTATAATCATATAATAAAAACACTGTCTTCAGGTTGGTAAACCTAAACTTTAAGTTTATCTTTACTAAACCGACATATATCATTTAACAATAAACTACAAGAAATGTCAATATTTTTTTCCAAACAGGCAATTTTCTTTTCTTCAAAAAGCAACCCTTTGACCTTGGCTTCTGCAATGTTTTTCTACAAAACAACGATTCAAATGAAAGTTAACCGCTATTTTGAATTTAGTATTACTAAACTTTTTGACATAAAAAATAATTGTTTGCAAAAAGTAAAAAACATATCTGCTGTTCAACACAATTAGTCCCCAATCTCTCTTGAAAAGGATTGATATTGTGCCGCAGCCAAATTCCCTTTATAATAGAACTAACAAAACAGGAATAGGAAGAAGGAAAAGGAATATGACTGCAAAACCATATCATGTTTATATCACCCGAAAAATCCCCCAACCGGCAATGGACCTGCTGGCAGAACACTGCACCGTTACCTACAACGAAGTAGAAGACGCCCTTACCCCCGAACAGCTCAAAGAAGCAGTAAGGGATAAAGACGCCGTCCTCTCCATGTTCTATGACAAATTCACCCCCGATGTGCTGGACTGCTGCAACAAAGCGAAAATCATCGCCAATTTTGCCGTAGGCTTTGAAAACTTAAATATTCCCGCCGCTACAGAACGAGGCATTTATCTGAGCAACACGCCGGGCGTGTTAAACATTGCTACAGCAGAAACTGCCTGGGCGCTCATCTTTGCCGTGGCGCGGAATATCCCCGCTATGGACGCTGTCTGCCGCACCGGGAAGATGGACAGCTGGTCACCCTTCGGTTACCTGGGACAAGAAATCACCGGTAAAACCCTAGGGGTTATCGGCGCAGGACGAATCGGCAGCGCTATGATACGCATGTCCCAAGGCTTCCAAATGCCCGTACTCTACACCGCACACACACCAAAACCAGAACTGGAAAAAGAAACTGGCGCCATCTTTACAGACTTAACTACCTTACTCAAGAAAAGTGACATCATCTCTATTCACGCCCCTGCTACTGAAGAGACCAAATATCTCATCTCCAAACCCCAACTGGAAATGATGAAACCAACTGCAATCCTCATCAACACCGCACGAGGACAACTCATTAACACCGAAGATTTAATCTGGGCATTAAAAAACAATATCATTACAGGAGCAGGGCTAGATGTCTTTGAAAATGAACCCTATGTAACACCGGGACTGGAAAAACTCCCCAATCTAGTTATGGCGCCTCACATTGGCAGCGCCACCTATGAAACCAGAGTCAATATGGGACTGACTGCCGCCCGAAATATTCTTGCCGCCTTAAAGGGAGAAACACCCCCTAATTGCCTTAACCCCGACGCTAAACAAAAATAATTTCTGTATAAAAAAGAGCTTAGCCAACGCTAAGCTCTTTTTATGATGTTTTGGTTTGATGTTGAGATTCCTCCAAAGCAGCACGAAACACATTTTCAGCATATCCTCGGCAACGACAACAAGAACGGGCAACACCTGTCATTGCCTGCACGTCTTCAAAATTCCTTGCACCGCCTGCCACAGTTTTGACAATATCACCAACTGTAACATGGCGGCACGCACACACCAACTTTTCTTCTTTCATTACTCTATTCTATCCTATTTTACGAATTAGATTTTATTTTCAGCCATAAAGGCGTCAAAGGCTTCATATGGAATGATATATTGCCGTCCTACCTTCACAGCAGGCAACTTCTTCGTTTTAATCAGTTCCACCAGAAAGGCATAGCTTAGGGGAAGTTTCTCCATAATTTGACGAATGGTATAGCCTTCTGCCTTTCCCCCTCGCTGCTGCGTCTTTTCATAAAGAGCAGCAGCGTCCCGCTCCACAAAATACTTCCTGCCAATATGATAAGCAGGTAAAACACCACGCTCAATATCCCTTTTCACCGCGCCGTAACCAATACCGGACATCGCCGAAACTTCTTTTAATGACAGATATTCTTTCTCCTGATGCCCCGCGTCTTGCGAGACTTTCACTTTATTTCTGCCATTTCTCGTTTTGCCTGTCATATTCACGCCTCCTACAAACGGTTTCTTTTTTTATAATCTATGCGTGTTACGACAGTTTATATCCCTTTTCGTCAAAAAATATATCATTACACATTGTCAGTATAAAAGACTTTGCTGATAAAAGCAGCCATTTCCCCACGGGTAACATAGGCAGCAGGGTCAAAATGTCCCTTACTTCTGCCTGCAACCAGATTCTTATGTTCTAAGAGAATAATATCCTGCTTTGCCCATTGCTCACCAGGCGTATCCAAATCCGTAAAGGAAGTCGGCGTTTGCTTATCATCGGTCAGATTAAACAGCCGCACCAGGATAGCTGCCATTTCTGCTCTGGTAACAGGCTTCCCGATGCCAAAAGTCCCATCAGGATAGCCATATAAAAATCCTTTGAGAGAGGCTTGAAAAATATCATTAAACGCCCAATACCCCGTATTGATGTCCGTATAATGAAAGGTCGTCTGCACATTGGATCTGTCCTGATTGGTTGCCGCCAAAACCCTGACAATGACAGCCGCCAGTTCATCTCTGGTTACTAAATCATTAACGCCGTAAATCCCCGGCGCTTTCCCGGTGAGAATACGGTCTCGAGACAAAGACAAAATACTTTCCCGCGCCCAGTGTCGTCCAATGTCCGTAAAGGGCGAATAACGGTCACCCAATGCGACCACCGAATGAAACGCCACATCAACGGGAGCGTCCGTATAGGAATAAGAACCCACGGTTTCCTGAGGATTTTGTTCCGTCCAGAAAAGATAACTTCGTTCAGGGGCAATGCGTCCAAAGTAACTCCAATCTACCAGCTTTACATCTTTATCCCCATTTTTAATTGTATAAGTAAAAGTAGGGTCGGCAATAATCCAGCCAACCTCCGGTAGATAAAACTCTGTCCAGCTATGAGAAAGCAAATCTCCGTTCAGATACCCGGACTCTAACACATAAGGAGCCGCTGTATGTTGGGTAGAATTATATAAATATCCCACCTGGACTCTGGCAGGGATACCGACAGCGCGAAGAGACGCCACAAATAAATTAGCATATTCCTGACAAACGCCTTCCCCCGTCCGTAAAGCGTTTAAGGCGCCTTGGTTAGCATTTTCTCCGTCCTGATAAGTTAGATACAAGTTAATATCAGCAAACAATTTTCTTGCAATGAGATAAGGATTGGTTTCGTTACCAATGGTTTCTTTCGCATATTGGACAATCTCAGGGCTATCGGATTCGATACCCGGCTCCGGCGCAAGGTATCGCGGGTCGATATCGGCATACCCCTGATAGTCGCCGGAAACAGCGGCAGGGTTAATCTGATAACTGCCCTTATAATTATCTACAATAAAACGCTGTTCTAATATTTGTCGTTCTCCAGGCGCAAGGCTTGCTATGGTATAACGAGCAATTTCATTCCCTTCCTCGTCAGAGACAAAGGCTTGCGGTTGAGGGTTATATTCCACCTCCCGCATCTCCTGGTAAACAGGTTGGGTAGCAGAAAAAGCAGGTACGGATATTTGAATATTTCTGGCAGTTTTATTCGTTTTATTTTCCACAACAATTTGATGAATCACCGTATAAGTAAAACCATTTTCCTTAGTGAAAACGGAAGTAGTCGTTTCTAAAGCATTCGCCTTTGCGGCACGAATACCGAAAAACAAGAGCAATGCGGCAAGCATCAGACATAAATTAAAAAATGTATTGCGTCGTTTCATCTCTGCTTACCTCCTCCGCTCAGATTTTCCATTGGTTTCGTCTTTTTATTGTAACAAGCTGCTTTCTATTCTTCAACAAAATTGTCATATTTTAACTAGAAAGATATTGGAAATTTCGCGCTTACAGACAAAAATAAATATGAGTAATACTCATATTTATTTTTGACGAAAGAAACTTGGAAAAAGTTTCCTATCTTTGTTAAAAATTTCCAGGTTCGCTGGTTTTTATTTTGCGGGGAGAATGGATTTCCCCTGCCATTTTTTAGTAAGGGCTTCTTCTACCACCGACGGTACCAGTCCCTCTACGCTACCGCCGGCAATAAAGGTTTTCTTAATAATGCTGGAGCTGATAAAAGTGTTTTGATTTTGCGCCGGCAAAAATACAGTTTCAATCTCTTCATCTAATTTTCGATTCATCGCCGCCATTTGAAACTCCATTTCAAAATCAGAAACAGCCCGCATACCGCGGATAATCACACTGGCACCTTGCTCCTTGGCAAATTTCACCAAAAGACCGGGAAAGGCGCTGGCTTCTATTTTTTCATAAGGGGCAAAGCATTGCTCCATGAGATAGAGCCGCTCGGCAAGGGAAAAATAGTTTTCTTTATAGGTCTCCTCTGCCACCGCTACAATAACTTTATCAAAGAGCTTGGCAGCTCGCACCGCAATATCAATATGCCCGTAAGTAATGGGGTCAAAAGTTCCCGCATATACCGCCACTGTCATAAAGACATCCTCCCCTGTTATTCCAAATTTTCTGCAAGCCACATTTTGAGACGCGCCATATGCTGCAAATAAGTTGCCTTTTTGCTGGCGTCATAAATCAGCGCCGCCGGGTGATAGATAGGAAATATCCACATGCCCAGCCATTGGCTATAAAATGGCTTGCCCGCCATGGCTGTGATAGAAGCCGGTCTTTGCAATACCCAGCTCAATGCTACAGCGCCTAAAGTTACCATATATTTTGCCCCGGTCAGTTTCAGCTCTTCCACTAAAATAGGCTTACAAGCCGCCGTTTCCTCGGGAACCGGCTTGCGGTTGGCATAGTTCCCATAGATACCCCTGTTAGAAGGACGAACCGGACGACATTTCAAAGTATTGGCAATATATAAATCTTCCCTGTTTAGCCCTGCCAACTCTAAAAACTCCGTGAGAATTCCCCCTGCTTGTCCTACAAAAGGCTGTCCCTGTAAATCTTCCTGTCCGCCAGGCGCTTCACCTAGCATCACCACTTTAGCACTGGACTGCCATGGGTTTTTCACCACTTTGGTCCTGGTTTTACATAATCCGCATTTTTCACAATGAATCAGGCGGTTCAGCCAATCTGCCCACTGTTCCTCCGTACCGCCAACGTTGGTTTTCTCGGCAATTTTTTCATTGAGCGCGGCAGTATCTACCTTTTTCATAGGCTGAGACTCTTTTCGTTGCTGCACCATACCCCAGCTGGAACTGGATTCTCTGGCGGCAGCACGGCTGCTGCCCCGATTCGCCCCCGGCGGTGCGGATGCAGGCTCGCCAAATAAAGAAGTTTGCCATAATTCTTCATTGTCTTTTATTTCTTTTTCCATTCACAATCCTACTTTCTTCTGAAAGGATTTTCTCATTATGCTTATGCTTTCGCTGTCAACAATTCTTTTACAGCGTCCATTGTCGCAATAATCCCCGCTTCATCTATCTGGTAATGGGTAACAAATCGAATGCTGTTTTTCCCGGCAGTGCCACACAACACGCCATAGTTTTCTTTGAGCGAGGCTACCAGCGTTTCGGCGTCTAGACTCTCTGCTAAGTCTATCTTCACGATATTGGTTTCTACCTGAGCAGGGTCAAGGATTACGCCCGGAATAACGGCTAATCCCAAAGCAAGTTTTTTTGCCAAGGCATGGTCTTCCAACAACCGTTCGGTCATATCCTCCAAAGCTACAATACCAGCTGCTGCCAGAAAGCCCGACTGCCGCATACCGCCGCCTACCATTTTCCGTTTCTTGCGGGCTTTGACAATAAATTCTTCTGTGCCGCAAAGGAGACTGCCGGCAGGCGCTGCCAACCCCTTGGAAAGGCAAATATTAACTGTATCCACATATTGGGCAATATCTTTTGCAGGCAGATTTAAAGCTGCAGCGGCGTTAAAAAGCCGCGCCCCGTCTAAATGGATTTTTAATCCGTGTTCTTTGGCGCAAGCAGAAACATCGGCCAGTTGTGCCATAGGCATAACAGTACCGCCTGCAAGGTTATGAGTGTTTTCCAGACACACCAATTTTGTCTCCGGGTAGTGGATATTTTCCTCTCTGATTGCCGCTTCAATATTTCTGGCAGTAAGGTGACCTCTATCGCCACGGGCTGTATGAGGTATGGCGCCTACAAGAGCGGCGCATCCCCCTACTTCATACTGATAAATGTGGCTACGGTAATCAATGATAAATTCATTGCCCGGTTGTAAATGGGTAAGTAATGCCACCAGGTTGCTCATGGTGCCAGAAGGACAGAACAATGATTTTTCCTTGCCCAGGAGCGCCGCCCCCTTTTCCTCCAAGGCTTTTATGGTCGGGTCTTCTTCATATACATCATCGCCCACTTCCGCCCGAAACATGGCTTCCCGCATTGCCACAGTCGGCTGGGTAATGGTATCGCTTCTCAAATCTATGATTTTCATAACAATTCACATTCCTCATTCCAACATTTTCTTATTTCTATTATAAAGCAAATTCCTCTATCTGACGACCCCTTTTACCAAAAAAACAGGTGTGAAATGATTTTCACACCTGTTTTCTTTCTCGTTTCAGTACCTATTTTTGATTTTTTGCAGATTCCTGAGCAAGCATTGCTCTTACCTTGAGGGGAAGACCAAAGAGATTGATAAACCCTTCCGCGTCATGGTGGTCATAAAG
>CATIYQ010000052.1 GCA_949739465.1 uncultured Peptococcaceae bacterium
AAAATCAATACGGAATTTGTCCAAGTCTTATCCTGCGACAAAGTGCGGATGCGTGTGTGGGAGCGGGGCTGCGGTGAGACTATGGCTTGCGGCACGGGGGCTTGTGCTACGGCTGTAGCTGCTATCTTAAACGGTCTGACCGAGCGAACCATTGATGTGGTCTTAGACGGCGGTGTTCTTAGGATTACCTGGGATGAAGAAACAGGAAAGGTATTTATGACCGGGGAAGCGGCGTTTATTTTCACAGCGGAATATCTAGGCTAAAAGAATAGCCGTAAAAAAAATAGTAATGACATCTGGGAGGAACAGATATGCAGCCGAAAATCGGTTTTGCTTTTGGCGGTGGCGGCGTCCGTGGCTTTGCCCATATTGGCGTCATTCGAGTCTTTGAAGAAGCGGGGATTAAGGCGGATTTTGTTGCCGGCACTTCTGCCGGGGCATTGGTGGCGTCTTTATATGCTTGCGGTTATACAGGGAAAATGATGACGGATATTGTGCAAAATATCAATTTTTCTCGTTTGGTACGGTTGAAAATCAGTCGCTTGGGTATGGTGCAGGGAGACGAATATACAGAGTTTATCCGCCTTTGTACCAAAAATAAAAATATTGAAGAAGCGGGGATTCCCCTGCGCTTGGTGGCGGTGGATTTATATACGGGGGAAAGGGTTGTGCTGGATAAAGGGAATATTGCCATTGGCGTGCGGGCAAGCTCTTCTATTCCAGGGGTGTTTGCGCCTGTGAAATATAACGGTATGATGCTGACGGATGGTGGTATGTTGGACGCTTGTCCCGATTCTATTGTCAGAGACATGGGTGCGGATATTGTCATCGCTATCAACCTGCGGGCAAGTGGCAGACAGGAACCGAAAAACATCGTTGATGTGCTGACTCGTTCCATTGAGATTGTTTCGAATAAACAGACGTTGACTGACGCCGATGTGGCGTTAGAACCGATTTCTATCCCCTTTGATTCGCCTATTGGCGCGCTGGACTTCCACAAAGGGCAGGAATACTTAAAAATGGGGGAAACGGTGGCGCGGGAGAAATTGGGCGAAATCCAACAGCTCATTGCCAATTGGCAGCCTCGTTAAAGCAAAAGCAGACTTATTTAAGTAAGTCTGCTTTTTTCTTTAGATAATCAAGGCTGAAATAAGGCGTGTGCAGGCGGTGACGGTGTTCGTGCCTTGGCGGATTGTGGACGATGAGGATTGGCGGCGATTGCAGCCGTTTCACATTTGCCATGCCTTCATATGCGCGCCACCACTTTTCCAGGTCGGCAATAAATTGGTCGGCATTGGAAAAGTGGCTGTCGATGAGCGCTTGGGGGCAGCCAATGGCGTCTCCTAATGTTTTCTGTTCATAAAGACGAAGGATTTCTATCAGGGTGAGTGGTGTTTCCCTGTCTTCCCATGCTGCCAGCAGTTTGTCATGATATTCGTAAATAAGGGGGTCGCCCAGTCCTTTGGTGATATCTTGCTGGGGAGATAGTTCTGCGCTGGGTTTTAGTTTAATGATTTCCGCCAGAACAGATTCGTCGTAAATAAATTGGTCCATGTACTGTGCCAAGGTGTAAATCTCATGTTTCCAGAGATTGCCCGTGGCGGCTAAAAAGCCTGCCTGGTCTCCATACATAGTGGCATAGCCGACGGCGATTTCCGTCTTATTGCAGTTGGCGGTAAAAACGCCGGAAACGCTTTGGGCAATGGCTGCCAAAAGTCTCCCGCCTCTGTCTCTGGCTTGAATATTTTCAGCGGTAAAGCCGCTCACCGCAAGGGTTTGTTTCTTTCCTTGCCAAGAAAAGGGTGTGGTTTCCAGTTGGCGGACTGTTGCCTTCACGCTTTCTTCAATGGGAAAAACGCCGTAAGGACAGCCAAGTTTCTCGCTGAGATTTCGGGCTAGGTCTTGGGTGAGCTGCGCGTTGTAACGGCTGGGCATATTAACCAAGAACACATTTTCTGCGCCGATTGCCTGTTGATAAAGACAGGCGTTCAAGGCGGAGTCAATGCCGCCGGAAAGCCCGATGACGACCTTTTGCAGTCCGCTGTTCTTCATAAAGGAACGGATGCCATAAACTGTTTTTTGGTAGATGGCGGCGGATTCTTCTTGTTCCTCATGAGCCGTTGGCGGGAGCATGTCAAGGGGAAACAGTCCTGTTTTGCCAAAGGGGGTAGCGCGGACTTCCTGATTTCCCGCTGTGGTATATCTGCTGCTGCCGGGTAACACGAAAATCTGCTTTCCCTCATAAGCAAGTCCAGCATGGTGGAGATGGAGCGTTGGTCTGTTACTTGGCGTTACCTCATCTGCTGCGGCTAACTCTTTCCATGGATTGGTGTAAAACATCAGTTCCAGTTGATTGCCATTGATTGCCTGATGGTTGGGGTTATTGGGATTGTCCCAGGAAAAGAGCAGAGAGATGGTTTTACCGTTTATCGTCAAATCATAGCGGTTGTTTTCTCTTTGGCAGGGTGTGGCAGAGAATATGATGTGCTGATTTTTTGCCAGGAATATGGTGGGGGTAACCTGTTCCTGTTTATCAGTGATACCGCCCCATAGAATCGCCATATTTTTGGCTTGAGCTGTGATTTGCCCATTGATAGCCCGGCAATCCTCATAAAAATCCGGGAAAAGTGTGGTATCTTTCGGTAAATATCCTGTGGTGGAAAAAGCAGGAAAGATGAGTAAATCAATGTTGCTTGCATTTCCTTGCCGGATGATTTCTTGTATTTGTTGGCTATGATAATGGATTTCTTCTGGTTTGATATTTAGTTGTCCAATGGCAATGTTCATTTTATCCGCCTGCTCTCGTTGTGTTCTTCGTTTTTTATCATCATATCATGTTTTCGTGACAATAAGAAAATATTTTTTCAGGAAATTTAAAAAAAATATAGGAATTTTTGCCGAAATATGTCATAATATGAGATGAGTATACATAGCAGGAGTGCGTGTTGATGAATGTAATTTCTCTAGAAGCTCCGGCAAAGGTAAATTTATATTTATCCGTTCTTGGCACGATTGAGACCGGTCCTTATCAGGGATATCACGATTTGGACATGCTGATGCAGAGCATTTCCCTTTCGGATATTGTGACTATAGAAAAAAAGCAGGGAGTCTCCCTTTTAACAGCGTCTTTTACGGGGATTACGGGAGAGATTCCCCAAGACGAGCATAACCTGGCGATGAAGGCGTGGCGAATGATGCAGAATGCCTATGGTCTTCCTGAGGGCGTAGCTATTCATATTGAAAAGCATATCCCGGTAGGCGCAGGGCTTGCAGGTGGTAGTAGTGACGCAGCTGCCGTACTCAAAGGGGTAAATCAGTTGTTTTCTCTTGGGTTGAGTCTGGAGACATTGGCGGAGATTGGCGCCTCTCTTGGCGGTGACGTGCCCTTTTGCCTCTATCAAGGGTTAGCTAGAGTGAGAGGGTTTGGCGAACGGGTAACGCCTCTTGTTTCTTTGCCGTCACGTAATTGTGTGTTGGTAAATCCTGGAATCGCAGTATTAACCAGTGAAATTTTTAAGACTTATGATATAATGAAAGAAACAAATTCTTCTTCCCTTAACAATGAAGAAGAAAAAGTAAACGGTTTTTTAGCCGAACCCGATTGGCAAAAGATAGATTATTTACTGCATAATGATTTAGAGTCGGCGGCGGTCAGTTGTTATCCTGTTATTGCAGAGATTAAAGAAGATTTGGAGAGGGTTGGACTTATGCCGTTTATGTCCGGCAGTGGTCCTTCTGTCATTGCCTTTTGGCAGACGGAAGAAGAGCGGCGTCATATTCAAGAAAAAATCGCGCCGAAATGGGCAGTAACCGTATTTTGCCGAACCTTATAGTGGGGATATGGCGGGCTATGGGGCATAAAAGTTGGTGAGACGGCAAACGGAAAGGGAGGGGCTTTTTCATGACAAGAGGGACGTTAACCACAATTAAATTAGAGAGTTATAAACCTCTGCGGGAATTGGTTTTTGAAAAATTACGGGAGGCTATCGTTGACGGTACGTTACCTTCGGGGGAACGCCTGATGGAAGTGCAGTTGGCAGAAGATTTAGGCGTTAGCCGGACTCCTGTGCGGGAAGCCATTCGCCGTCTGGAAATGGAAGGTTTTGTGGTTATGACCCCCAGAAAAGGTGCATATGTATCGGGATTTTCCTTAAAGGATATTACCGATGTATTTGAAATCAGGGAAGCGTTGGAAGCATTGGCGGCGTCTCTTGCTGCAGAACGAATTTCCGAGGAGCAGGTTGCAGATTTACACCGTCATTTAGAATTATTTGAAAAAGCTACCGCAAACCATGATGTGGAAGAGTGGGTAAAACTGGACACTTCTTTTCATGCTGTTATCTATAATGCCAGCCAAAATGAACGGTTGGTTCAGATGATTAACAATATTATGGAAAAAATCCTCAGATACCGTAAAATGTCCCTAAAACCGGAAGAACGGATTCAGTTTGCCTATCAAGAACATCAGGATTTGGTGGCTGCTCTTACCCGTCGAGACAGAGAAGGAGCAAGACAGGCGGCGTCTGTCCATATTAACAATGCCCATATCAGCATTGTTGACATTTTAAATAATCAATACGGCGTGGGCAATATTCATGAGTAACCCCGTCAAACGTAAAAGAATCTTGGTTTTTAAGAAAATCTCAAGGTTCTTTTTTTATGCTGAGAGACATGAGGTGGTTTTATGACAGATATGATTATATGCAAAAACAAAAAACGAAAAGGCTTATGGGGTGTTGTTCTGCTCCTGTTTTTTTTCTTATTGCTGCCTCAGGGAGCATGGGCTGCCTCCGGTAATGCTTATTTGTCTCAGGCAAAAACGCTGAAATCGTTAGGTCTTTTCCTGGGGACGGAGCGGGGTTTTGAGTTAAACCGTCAAGCAACCAGAGCCGAAAGCGCCGTTATGCTAACGCGGCTTTTGGGCAAGGAAAATCTTGCCAAAGAGCTGAATGCCGCACATCCTTTCCGGGATACGGACCTGTGGGCTGACCCTTATATCGGTTATTTGTATCAAGGGGGTTTAACCAATGGTGTGGGTGACGATTTATTTGGTTTTGGCGAGAGTGTTGCGCCCAACCAGTTTGTTACCTTTTTATTGCGGTCTTTGGGTTATCGCGACTTGAAGGACGGCTTCACCTATGAAACGTCATTGGAAAAGGGACTGGAAATCGGACTTTATTCTCAAGAAGAATATGCCCGTTTGCAATCTATGTCCCATATGACCCGTGGCTATTGTGTTATGCTTTCTTATCAAGCGTTATTTGCAACTTGCAAGGATTCGGATATGGCGCTTTTAGAGAAGCTTTATCTGAACGATGGCGCGGTGACGGGTGACGCTATTCTCAGCGCGGCGAAAAATGATGACGCGTTAGCGTCTTTTGCCCTAGATAAATTGGGTTTAACAGAAGAGTCTTTGCTGCTCAGTTCTGGGGAAATTTATGAAAAAGCATCGCCGGCTGTGTTTTTAATCGAATTATTTGATAAAAAAGATGTGCTGTTAGGTAGCGGCAGCGGTTTTTTTGTTTCGGCGGAAGGACATTTTATTACGAATTATCACGTCATTGAGGACGCTTATCGCGCCAAGGTTCACTTGGCAGACGGCACTACTTATCCTGTGGATGTAGTTTGGGGGGTTGATGCAGCCAATGATTTGGCAATCCTGCAAATCCAAACCACAAAGAAAATGCCCTATCTTACCGTTGCCAATTCTGATTTGATTGAAAACGGTGATAAGGTTTATGCTTTGGGCAGTCCCAATGGGAAAATGAATACCTTCACCCAAGGGGTTATCACTAACAAACAGCAGTTGGTGAAAGAGAAGGTCATGATTCAGATGACTGCTCCCATTGCTGCGGGCAGTTCCGGCGGCGCTCTTCTCAATGAACGGGGACAGGTAATCGGCGTTACTACCAGCGGCGTGAAAAATGAAAAAAATATTGGCTTTGCCATGGCGGCAAATCATATCGGTAAGATTCCCTTGACAGAGGGCGAGTCTTTGGCATTTTTATTCGGCGAGCACCATGAGGGAACGATACCAACCGATGAAGAAGGCAATTATTATGAGCAAGAGCCTAACGATACCAGAGGATACGCTAATGTATTTCCTCCTGACGAAATGATGATTGGCGCTATTGATACGCCTAATGATGTAGATATGTTTCGCATTCCTGTAACAGAAAAAACTTATATTGCTGTGGGGCTTACTTGCGGGTCGGAGTGGTATACCAAAAATTTAGTATTGATGCTAATTGATGATGAGGAAAATGTTCTTGCAGTCAGCGAGACGGAAATGATTAATGATTCTATGATGCAGACGTTGTACGGCACTATGGAAAAGGGCGATTATTATCTTGTCCTGATGCAGAACGGACCGAAAGACCGAGACCGGCTTTGGTATAATGTACCTTATTATATGATTTATTATTATAACGAATAAAATATAATGAATAAAAAAACGCCCTGATGAAAAACTCATCAGGGCGTTTTGATTGAAAGTATATTCTGATTAAAGCATATCCTTTTTCATGAGGATGATGATGCTGACGATGCAAGCAATGACGGCAACGCCGGAAATAATGGCGAAGCCGTAAGGGTGGGATGCAAAAGGAATTCCCAGTAAATTCATACCGAAGAAGCTGGCAATCATGGTAGGGATAGACATGACAATGGTGATGCCGGCTAAGAGTTTCATTACAATGCTTAAATTGTTGGAAATGATAGACGCGAACGCGTTCATCGTACCAGTAGAAATGTTGCTGTAAATATCCGCCATTTCGATTGCCTGGTGGTTTTCGATTAACACGTCTTCTAATAAATCCTCGTCCTCCTCATAGAGCTTGAGGGCTTTGCCGCGGAGCAGCCGCTGCATTACTTTTTCATTGGCGCGGAGAGAGGTAATGAAGTATACCAAACTTTTTTGGATATTGAGCAAATGACTTAACTCCTGATTGCGCATGGAGCGATGCAGTTCCCGTTCGATTTCTTCTGTATGACGGTTGATTTCCCGCAGATATTTTAAGTATAAATTGGTCTTTTTCTGAAAAAGCTGTAAAATAAAACGGGTCTTTTTATATGTGGTCATGCCTTTTACCCGTGTTTTGACGAAATCGTTTTCCAGCTTGATATCTTCCAGACAGACGGTGATAATATAGTCGTCGTTTAGGACAATCCCTAACGGAATGGTATCATAGTTGACATCAGCGTCCCGTTCTACCGGCACGTTGATA
>CATIYQ010000053.1 GCA_949739465.1 uncultured Peptococcaceae bacterium
AAAGGTTTTAATTTTGCCACAGGTATATGGGTACAGGAAAGAAGGAACTTTTATCTACTTTGCAGCCGTACAGGGTTATGCTGTCGTTAATTTGAAGGATGGCACTGCGAATGTTTTTTTGCAATCAAAACGTGTTGAGCAGATAGAATCGACTTTTATCACTTACCATGATGATTTATCTTTCTTTGATGGAGAAACACAAGAAAAACTTGTTGCATTACCCCATGAGTTAATTGCTTATTTTTCCGGTTTTGGGAGTACAACTGTGGGAGATGGAAAATTCCAGTTTATATTTGTTGAGGGAAGGGAAAGTAATCCTAGTTATTATTGCTTGATGGTTTTTGGAGTGGGCAGATATGGTCAGTATGATACATTACTTTCTTCTCTTAATGGGTTCCGTAGGAATAGAAAATCTCAAATGATGTATGCTACCTCTCCCCAAGGCTATGCCATCGTGGACGGCCTTGCAGGCACCTGTCGAGTTTACTTCACCGACCAAGAGTTAGCGGAAAAAGAGTACCAAAAAGACATCTATGTGTTGGACAGCTTTGACGACTTTACCCCCGAGGAGCAAGAGATGTTGCGGCAAGCGGAAAGGGAGGGACTAACATAACTCGGAGATTGGTTAAGAGGAAAATTTCTTGCTGAAAAAAGGAAATAGGGATTGTAACCAGAAAAAATAGAAAAGGAACTCCTTTTCTATTTTTTTGTCCCCATTCGGCTTTATTTGTTCGGATGAATTGTTACTGATTTGGCGTGGGGAATTGAGTTTTAAGGAGAAGATAGCATGAAAAAAATGATGGTATCTGCTGCAATATTCATAGTGGTTTTTGTCATTTCATATATAGGACTTTGTTATTTTGTTCCAGGATTGCGAATTAAGATGGCTGCTGATGCGGTGACTTATTTTAGGGAAAGCATATGCCATACGATTTTTCTGAAAAGTATCATATCGTGCGTTATCGGGGCAATGTTTGCCGGTTCGTTTTTCCTTGTGGTGCAAAGGAAAGCTTAGTGGACAAAGATATTTTATACGCTGGGGATACGGAAACAAATCGGGCGTTTTTTATGGATGGGAAAATAAATGAGGAAAAAGACAGATGAACAGTAAAAAACAATGCAGTCAAAAACAGCGGGTAGCTGTAATGGAGAAAGCAGTGTTCTCCTTTATTGCTGAAAAACAGCTCATTTCTTCTAATAGTGTGGTGGTTGCAGCGGTGTCGGGCGGAGCGGATTCTCTTGCACTTTTGCATTTTTTGCATACCCATCGTCATGTTTGGGGCATCGAAGTGGTTGGTGCCCATTTGGATCATTGCTTGCGTGGTGAAGCAAGCGTGGCTGACCGCAAGGCTGTGATAGATTTTTGCCAAAAAGCGCAAATTCCTCTTTTTAGTGTAGCCCAAGATGTGAGGCGGCAAGCAGAATGTGAAAAAGACCATAATATAGAAGGAGTGGCGAGAGCCGTTCGCTATGATTTTTTGCGGCAGGCGGCAAATATCTGCCATGGCGCGGTGATTGCCACTGCTCATCATCAAGACGATCAAAGCGAAACCATACTCATGCATTTGCTGCGAGGCAGCGGTATGCAGGGACTTTGCGGTATAGCGAGCAAATCGGATGACGTTATCCGACCTTTTTTATGCATTACCAAAGAAGAAATTCTTGCTTATTGTAAAGAATATGGGCTTATTTATTGCACAGATGAAAGCAATTTTGATACGTCCTATTTTCGCAATGATATTCGTTTGCGTGTATTGCCGCTGTTGCAGCAATACAATCCTAATATTTCTCAAAACCTGGCAAATCTGGGGGAAATTTGTGCCAGGGAAAATGATTATCTGATAACTAAGACAAAGGAAGCATATCGTACCATAGGGGCATGGGTTGACGGGGCGGGGGGCTCTTTTTTCTATGAGCCTTTTAGCAGATTGCCTATTGCTTTGCAGCGGAGAGTGTTACAGCACTTTTTCAGATTGTTTCAAGACAATGGGCATAAACTAAAAGAACAAACCCTTTCTTTTACCCATATAGAAGGAATCCGCACCCTTGCCGAAGGCGAACAAATGGTATTGCCGGGAAATGTGCTCTGCTGTCGAGAAGAGGGGCAATTTATTTTCTCTCATATGAGACGGGAGCAGGCGACGGTGGTCATGGGTTTTGCCTGTCCTTTAGCCACTGTGGAACGAAAAGCAATTTTTTCTTTCCCCGCTTGGAGCTGGGATGTGGAGATATGCCCTGCTGATGATGTTCGTTTGCCGCAGGATAAAATCACGGTAATCCATAAAAACAGTGTCTTTATCCCGGCAGAGCTGGGCGTGAATCTGACGCTACGCAGCAGAAGGGCGGGAGATGTTTTTTCGCCGCGGGGAATGCGGGGGTATATGAAGCTGAAAAAATATTTTATCAATGAAAAAATACCCATTGCCATTCGGGAACAGATTCCCCTTTTGGCAAGAGAAGAAGAAATTTTTTGGGTGATTCCTCAGCGGCTGGGGAATATAGATATCATAACGGGAAAAAATAGAGAGATGCAAAAGACAAAAGGCTGGTATATTACGGCAGTGCCGCGGCAAAAAGAAAAGACGTATATGATTTGAAATAAGGTAGTATTTATGATATGATAAAATAATAAGAACACTGCTGAAGACTTTTCAAATGGAAAAAATTGCAATTGGCGTGAAATAATGGGAATGGAGACCGGGATATCCGGGAAAGGAGAACAATTTTGAACAAAACGCTCAAAAATATGACAGTCTTTATACTGCTGGTATTGATGGTCATGTATTCTTACAGCTTATTATTACCCCAAACACAGGAAGTAAAGCTGTTGGATTACAGCACCTTTATTAACCGGGTAGAGGACGGTGCTATCAAAACGGCAGATATTGTAGCGGATAGCGACGGCAGCCGTTATCAGGTATCCGGGGAAATGCGGGACAAAAGCAAATATGTGGTTGTGGTTCCCCCCGACCCGCAGTTGGCGCAATCTTTAAAAGAACAAAATATCAAGGTGCAATATGATGTAGAGCCGCCTCCGCCGTGGTGGGTGACCCTATTTTCCACGTTATTGCCGACTTTGTTGATTATTGCCTTCTTTTTCTTATTTATGCAGCAGTCCCAAGGGGGCGGCGGCAAAGTGATGCAATTCGGTAAAAGCCGAGCAAAGCTCTCTACCGACGATAAGAAAAAAGTGACTTTTGCTGATGTAGCAGGGGTAGACGAAGCCAAAGAGGAATTGGAAGAAGTGGTGGAATTCTTAAAGAATCCACGGAAGTTTTCCGCCATTGGCGCGAAAATCCCCAAAGGCGTATTGCTCTATGGACCTCCCGGCACCGGGAAAACTTTGTTGGCAAAGGCTGTAGCAGGGGAAGCAGGCGTACCTTTCTTCACCATCAGCGGTTCTGATTTCGTAGAAATGTTTGTGGGCGTAGGGGCGTCTCGGGTCAGAGACTTATTTGAACAGTCGAAAAAACAAGCGCCTTGCATTATCTTTATTGATGAAATCGACGCCGTAGGTCGGCAGCGGGGCGCAGGCTTAGGCGGCGGACATGATGAACGGGAACAGACCTTAAACCAATTGCTGGTAGAAATGGATGGTTTCTCTGCCAATGAAGGCATCATCGTCATTGCTGCCACCAACCGACCGGATATTTTAGACCCGGCACTTCTTCGTCCGGGACGGTTTGACAGGCAAATCACTGTAGATTTGCCGGACGTGATTGGTAGACTTCAAATCCTCAAAGTCCATGCTAAAAATAAACCCTTAGAACCAGGCGTGGATTTAGATGTGTTGGCGCGTCGGACGCCGGGCTTTACAGGGGCGGATTTAGCCAATACTTTAAACGAAGCGGCGCTCCTTGCTGCCCGTCAAGGCAACAATAAAATCTCCATGAAAAATCTGGAGGACGCCATTGAGCGGGTTATTGCAGGACCCGAAAAGAAATCCCGCGCCATTAACGAACGGGAAAAGAAGCTGGTATCTTACCACGAAGCAGGGCATGCGGTGGTGTCTTATTACCTTCCCAATTCGGACCCGTTGCATAAAATCTCTATTATCCCCCGAGGTCGGGCAGGCGGCTATACGCTGCTTTTACCAAAGGAAGACCGGAAGTTTATCACCAAGTCTTATCTGGAAGACCAGCTTTGCACCTTCTTAGGGGGGCGTATCGCTGAAGAAATCATCTTAAAAGACGTCAGCACAGGGGCGCAAAACGACTTGGAGCGGGCAACAGAAACCATTCGTTCTATGATTACCCAATACGGTATGTCGGAGGAATTGGGACCGTTGACCTTTGGAAAAGACAATAGTCAAGTGTTCCTGGGCAAAGAAATCTCCCATGAACGGAATTACAGTGACGCCATTGCTTACGCCATTGACAAAGAAGCGAGAAGAATGATAGATGAAGCCCATAACCGTACCACCACCATTCTCACCGAGCATATTGATAAACTTCACAAAGTAGCGCAAGCCTTAATGGAAAAAGAAACTATCGGGGCTGATGAATTTTATGCCATTATGGAAGGTCGGATATTGGAAGCGGCAGCGGAAGATACGGCGGGAGACGACGCTCCGACAGAAAAGGCAGAAAAATCGGAAGAACCTACCTGGGACCTTTTGGAACAGGATGGCGCAGCAAGCCCCAAGGTATCAATTGACTTTGTGGAAGAGTGCGAAGAGACCTCGGAAAAAGAGATACAATAAGCCAACAAAAAAGATGAAATATGGGTATTTCATCTTTTTTCATAATCATTTATTCCAAACCAATTTATCGTATTTATCATAAGGAGGCGGAGCAGAGATGACTGATAAAGAAGGCAGGTCGGAACAGCTAAACGTCACAGCGCCAAGGGGCGGGAGCATTCCCAAGACGGTGCGCTGCTATAATGTTATTTTCCCTGTTTGGTTTATAATCTTGTTTCCTCTTGCTTGGCTCTATGCCATGCCGGCGAATTTTATCATTGATAGCATTGTGCTGCTTTTGGCATTGAAAATGCTGCATATTGCAGAGATAGGGAAGATTTATAAAAAAACCATTTTAGGCGTTTGGGCATTTGGTTTTATTGCCGATATTGTGGGCGCGGCGTTTTTGCTCCTCAGTCAATTGGATTTAGGCGAATGGTGGCAGGACCAAGTGACCATGCCGGTGATTTTGAATCCTTGGACGTCTGTTCCGGGCTTTGCTATGGTGATGATTTCATTGCTTCTTGCCGGCGTTTTGATTTATTTCTTAAACTATAAATTTCTCTTTTCTAAACTGCCCCAAGTAGGCGTGAAAGCCAAACGGCTTTGTTTGGCGTTAGCCATTATTACAGCTCCGTACCTCTATCTGGTGCCAACGGATTTCCTCTATCACGGTTGGGATTCTGATTATCTTGACCGCAACCAAGTGGAAGACACGGACAACGGCGAGAAAGAACCTGCCGCGACAGACTGGATTGTTGCGGACGAGGTGCCTTCTCAAGAGAAACAGCTTGTCTATACCGACCAATACGGCAACTATTACTTATATGGCGCGGATAAAGATAAAACCTTGCTGCAAACAGTAGACGGCAATGAAACGGCATCTCTCCAAGAGGCATTAAATAGCGGCAAGGTAACAGTGCAGGATTTATTGAATCTGGGCTTCGATATCAAACTGCAAGTGGTGCAATAAGAGGTGTCCTATGGAACGGGTACAGCGGATTTTAACACATCCCCAATATAAAAAGTGGTTGGCGGCAAATGTTGCGGTGGAAGAAAACCGCATCTTTTGCAGGCACGATATGGCGCATAACTTAGCGGTGGCGCGTATTGCCTATCTGCTTTGGCTGGAGCAGCAGGGAGAACCTGCCGCAAAGCCTTTGTTTTATGGGGCAGCGCTGCTCCATGACATTGGTAAGTGGCAAAAGGAAGCGTACCCTGACTATGGACACGAGACCTTAAGCGCCGCCCTTGCCGAGGAGATTTTGCCCCAGTGCGGCTTTCAGGCAGAGGAGCAATCGGTTATCATAGAAGCGATTCTCTCTCATAGCGGTATGGACCGCCGGCAGGAAATTGCGGCGAAGGAGAAGAAAACCTTTGCAGAAATCTTTTATCTGGCGGACAAGCTTTCCCGCCCTTGCTGGACGTGTGCAGCAAAAGAAGAGTGTTATTGGACGGTCAAAAACGAGAGACTAACCTATTAAGAGACGGAAAGAAAGAAGGGATTGGCAGTGGCTTATACAGTGCGGGTGTTTTCCTTATGGGGTGAAGAAGCGCTGGAAAAAGAAATGACAGCTTTGGGGGTAAGTCCTCAGGCTATTGCCCATATGGTAGCAAAAGGGCGGTTTTTCCTGGTGCGGGCAGACGGGCTTTCACCTGTAGCTGCCAATATCTTAAAGCAGGATATGCTCTCCCGCGGCGGAGAAGCAGCAGTCCATGCAGGCGTTATCGTTCATCAGGTGGACAAAACGGGGACGCTTCTCATGGGGACGCTGGCGCAATATAGAGAATTGATAACCAAGCTCAAAAAGCAACAGTTTGGACTGCCGCGTCTGGCAGCGGAGATAGAGACCGCATTAGCGGCGCAAATGCGAACAGGCGTAAGAACCATTCCTTATGATGGTGGTAATCTGGAGCTGGGGAAACGAACGCTGGTTATGGGTATCGTTAACGTGACGCCTGATTCTTTTTCCGATGGCGGCAACTTTTTTGATGTGGAGAAAGCTATTGCCCATGGGCTGTCTCTCGCCGCGGCAGGGGCGGATATCTTAGATGTAGGCGGCGAGTCTACTCGTCCGGGCGCGGCGTTGGTGACGGCAGAAGAAGAAATGGCGCGAGTGTTGCCGGTCATTCAAGGGTTAAAAAAGCAAACGGATTTGCCTATTTCCATTGATACATATAAACCTCAGGTGGCTCGTGCGGCGCTTTTAGAAGGCGCCCACATCTTAAACGACGTCTGGGGGATGCAGTGGGAAGGAGACCCTAACCATGAAATGGCTGCAGTAGCAGCAGAATACGGTGCGCCTATCATCGTCATGCACAATCAAATCGGCACGGCATACAAGGATTTAATGGGCGATATGATAGATTTTTTTTCTCGGAGCATTGACATCGGGCTTGCCCGAGGCATGAAACAAGAACAAATCATCTTAGACCCTGGTATCGGCTTCGGTAAAACGCCGGAACAAAACCTGGAGGTGTTGGCGCGGATGAAAGAGCTGACGGCTTTGGGCTGTCCGCTGCTTCTGGGTACCTCCCGCAAAAGCGTCGTCAGCTATTGTCTTACGGGAGATAACACTGCCCCTATGGAAGACCGTGTGTTTGGCACGGCGGCAACAGTAGCGCTGGGCATCCAAAACGGCGCGGATATTGTCCGCGTCCACGATGTGAAAGAAATGTTGCAAACTGTTAAGATAACGGATAAAATCGTTGGCAGATAAGGGAGAAAGAAGTAAGAACTATGGATAAAATCATCTTGCCCCAAATGGAGTTTATGGCGCGTCACGGCGTATTTGCCTTTGAAAAGGAACAGCCTCAATTATTCCGCCTGTCCCTCACCATGGAGACGGACCTGACTGCGGCAGGCAAAAGTGATGACTTAGCGGATACGGTCAATTACGGGGAAATCTATTTGCAGGTGAAACGTTTAGTGGAAGAAAACACTTTTGACTTAATCGAAAAGTTGGCGGCGGAAATTGCGGCGAAAGTCTTAGCCAATGGGCGGGTCAGCGGTGTTACCGTCCGAGTGGAAAAGGCGGGGGCGCAGGTAACGTCGGAAGTAGCAATTCCCGCTTGTGTAGAAATGACCAGAAGAAAATATTGATTGGATATTAGATAAAGGCAGGGAAGCAAAATGACCGTGGCATGGTTGGGCGTTGGCAGTAACATCGGCAATAGATTAGGCTTTTTACAAGCGGCGGCGGCAGGCGTAGGGGCGCTCCCGCAAACGAAAATCTTAGTAAAATCCTCTGTCTATGAGACGGCTCCCGTCGGCGGTGTGGAGCAGGGTGATTTTTTAAACGGTGTGCTGCAAATAGAAACAGATTTATCTCCTGAGATGTTATTAGACGCCGTTCTCACTATTGAGAAGACAAACGGCAGGGAACGGCAGATTCATTGGGGACCGCGGACCTTAGATATCGATATCCTTGCCTATGGACAGCAAAGGGTAGAGAAATCCTACCTAAAAATCCCTCACCCTTATCTGGGGGAGCGGGGGTTCGTGCTGATACCTTGGGCAGAGATAGATTGTGACTGGCAAATCCCCGGAGCGGGTACGGTAGGGGAGTTGTTGGCGCGGCTGCCTATTTTAGACCTGGCAGGCGTTAGCAAAACGGCATATGTGTGGTAAGGAAGAAAAGAGGTTGTAAAGATGAAAACAATAGAAACAGTGGGGGAAATGACAGAGCTAGCGAAGGCTTGGCGGAAGGAAGGAAAGCAGGTAGGATTGGTGCCCACCATGGGATATCTGCACCAGGGGCATCTCTCTCTGGCAAAAGCGGCTAAGCTGGACTGCGATATTGTGGTGATGAGCATTTTTGTGAATCCCACTCAGTTTGGTCCTAACGAGGACTATGAAGCCTATCCCAGGGATTTATCCCATGACCAAGCTTTAGCGGAGAGCGTAGGGGTAGATTATCTCTTTGCGCCCCAACCGAACGATATGTATCCCAAAGGATACAGCACTTTTGTTAATGTGGAAGGGGTCACCGACCATTTATGCGGAGCGAAACGCCCGGGGCATTTCCGCGGTGTGGCAACGGTTGTTTCGAAATTATTTCATATTGTCCAACCGGAAAAAGCCTATTTTGGACAGAAGGACGGGCAGCAGGTAGCGGTGCTCCGCCGTATGGTAAGAGACTTGAATATGCCGGTGGAAATCATCGCTCGTCCTATTGTCCGGGAAGGAGACGGGGTAGCTCTCAGCTCCCGCAATGTTTATCTTACGGACCAACAGCGGCAGCAAGCGGTGGTGCTTTCTCAGGGGTTAGCCCAAGCGAGGGAATTGTTTATCCAAGGAGAGCGGGACAGCGAAGCCCTGAAAAAAGTTGTTACCGATGTGATTGGCAGCGCGTCCCTGGCGAAAATTGATTATGTGGAGTTGGTAGACGGCGACACCATGGCGTCCATTGACCGTATCACAGGAAAGGCTATGCTTGCAGTGGCGGTCTATTTCGGCAATACGCGGTTAATCGATAATCTGATTTTAGAAGTAGAATCGGAATCCTGCTTTTGCAGTTAATTTGCAAAATAAAAAGGTCAGACAAGTATGATTGTCTGACCTTTTTATTTCAGAATCCCGCTGCCATCAAAAATGGGAATAAAACTTTCGGCGGCGGCTTCTGCCTCTTGGACAAAACCTTGCTCGATACCTAAATCCACTGCATAATCAATGAGCTTGTCGTAGTGTTCGTCGGTAATTGTTGCCCTCAAAAAATCATATTTTGCGCCTGAGGGGATTGTGGCAAGAGGGGTATATTGCCGCATGATGCTGACCCAGACTTTGGGGTACCAGCGGCGGGCAATTTCTGCTAAGACCCGTTTGCTGTCGTCTAAAAGAGTGGGTAGGGTTAGGTGGCGGATAATCACACCTTTTTGCATCATGCCTGCTTGGTTAAAAACTGCTGTTCCTACTTGGCGTACCATTTCGTCAATGGCAGCGCAGGCAATGGGAAAGTAGTCTGTCGCATGGGACAACAACTTGCCGTATTGGCTATCATAATATTTTAAATCAGGTAAATAAATATCCACTAAACCTTCTAGCATACGTAGTGTGTCGGGGTGTTCGTAGCTGCTTGTGTTATAGACGATGGGGATAGAGAGCCCCTGATTTTTTGCAATCTGGAGCGCGGCGGCGATTTGCGGCGCGAAATGGGTGGGGGTTACCAGGTTAATATTATGGGCGCCTTGGTCAGCAAGAGAAAAGAAAATTTCTGCCATTCGTTCCGAGGAGACAGGAGGAAGATTGCTGCCCAAGGGGCGTTTTCCTCTGCTAATGCTGCTGTTCTGACAATAGACGCATTGCAGCGGACAATAGGCAAAAAATACCGTTCCCGAGCCCTGTTCTCCTGAGATACAAGGTTCTTCCCAGAAGTGGAGGGCGGCGCGGCAGGCGATGATATCTTTGGGCGCGCCGCAAAAACCTGTTTGTCCTATGGCGCGGTTGACTCCACAGTTGCGGGGGCACAGCGTACAGCAGGACATGGTGTTCTCTTTTTGCTGTTGGTTGGGGACAGGTCGAGTCATGGCAGTTCCTTTCTTTTTTTCTTACCTTTATTGTAGCGGGAAAGTCTTCCCATTGCAATGTTGCAATCAGGGGTGATTTCTTTTGACAAATACAGAGGGGCTTATTATAATGAGAATATATAGAAAGTTAGTGGGATTTAACAGGGACGGAGGGAAGAGAGAAGATGAATATATCTACCAAAGGCAGATACGGGCTTAGGGCCATGTTGGATATGGCAATGAACGGGAGCGGAGAACCGATTCCTTTAAGCGCCGTTGCCCAACGGCAAGGCATCTCTGAAGGCTATTTGGAGCAGATGATGGCTCTTTTGAAACGTGCGGGACTGGTCAGAAGCATTCGTGGCGCTCAGGGGGGCTATACTTTGGGGCGGAAACCTGAGGAAATCACTGTTAAAGACATTTTTATCTGTTTGGAAGGTCCTATCGCGCCGGTCTCCTGTGTAGACGAACAATTAGAGGGCGATTGCGACCGTCAGGAATATTGCTCTACTCGTGTGGTTTGGAACGAAGTGAAAATTGCTATTGGAAGCGTGCTGGGAAAGTATACCTTGGCAGATTTAATCAAAATGGAAGCGGCGCATGGCGGCGGCAATTGTTGTTGCGCCAAGCGATAGATTGGATTGCTAACGGAGGCGTAGGGTTACCATGGCGGGGCGGGGAGCAAACATCGGAAAAAGCCAAAATCTAACGGAGGGGAATATTACCCGTCAGTTAATTTTTCTTACCCTGCCGCTGTTGGCAGGCAATATGATCCAGCAGTTTTATAACACGGTAGATATGATTATCGTGGGAAAGTTTGTGGGGGATAACGCTTTCGGCGCTATTGGTATTTGCGGCAGTGTGGTAAATTTATTCACCTGCATTTTAATTGGTCTGAATATGGGCTATGCTATTCTCTATGCCAATCACTATGGAGCAAAGGATTACGGCACGTTAAGAAAAACTGTTTTCGCCACGGTTGTCATTGGGGTGACGGTGGCGATTTTCCTTTCTCTGGGAGGGGTTTTGTTTTTAGACCGTATCCTAATGTTGATTCAAACGCCGCAGGAAATGCTGACAGATTGCCGCATTTATTTATTCTGGGTTTTTCTGGGGTTGATTTTCGCCTTTCTTTATAACAATTTTGCCGCCTTATTGCGGGCTATGGGCAAAACGGATATTACCTTTTGGGTGTTAATCGTTTCTATGCTGGCAAATATTATCATGGATTATCTGTTGGTAGCGGTTTTTCATCTGGAGGTTTTCGGCGCCGCTGTTGCTACCGTAGGCGCCCAGGTCATTTCCGCCCTTGCTTGTTTTTATTATCTCTACCGCTATCATCCCGAATTGCGATTGACCAAGGAAGATGTGGTCTTTTCGGCGTGGTTTTATCACCGTGCTGTCGGTTTTGGTTCTGTTTCAGCGTTGCAGCAATCTACGGTGTATCTGGGCAAGCTGCTTATTCAAGGCGCTATCAACACCATGGGCGCAGTGGCGATTCAGGGATATACGGCGGCAGTGTGTATTGAGAGTTTGCTGATTTCTTTCGGGGATAGCAGTTCGGCAGCCTTATCGGTATTTGTTGCTCAGAATTGCGGCGCGGGAGATAAAAAACGGGTTGACCGGGGCAGGCGCAAGGCGCTGCTCCTTGTCTTTGCCACGGGTGCGGCGTTATTTGTGCTACTGCTTTTCTTTCGGGATATGGCGCTTGGGTTTTTGCTATCGGGAGAAAATACTGCCGCTCGCGGGATGGCGTCGTCTTACCTTTTCTTAATGGGGTTTTTCCTGATTTTAGCAGGAGTTGTTAATGTTTGGCAGGGTTATTATCGTGGCATCGGTAAAGTACGGCTTACCTTTTTCTTTTCTATGCTGCAAATTACGGTGCGGGTGATTCTCACTTATTTATTGGTACGGCGCTTTTCTCTCTATGGCGTGGCTATGGCGTGCGGGGTCGGCTGGCTTAGCATGTTCGTCGCACACAATCTCTGCTTTGCTTATTTGCAGAGGAGGGAGAAACGGTTAGAAAATGCAGAAACGAGATGATAATTATGTATGAATTGGAGCAAGTAAGCAACCGATGCTACTATATTCATTGTCCGGCAAAAATCGGTATTTATCTGGCAGGAGAGAGCCATGCCTATCTTATTGATAGCGGCAATGATAAAGAAGCGGGGCGCAAGGCGCGGCAAATCTTAGACAGTCACGGCTGGCAGCTGGCGGGTATCTTAAACACCCACTCCAACGCCGACCATATTGGCGGCAACCGCTATCTTCAAGGGCAGACAGGCTGCAACGTATTTGCCGGCGGCATTGAAGGGGCGTTTACCAAATATCCCATATTAGAGCCGTCCTTTCTCTATGGAGGCTATCCCTGTAAAGACTTACGCCATAAATTTCTCCTGGCACAAGAAAGCGAGCCGCTGCCTTTTACGGACGAGGGGTTTCCTAAGGAAGTGGAAGTCATCCCATTACCGGGGCATTTCTTTCATATGGTAGGTTTCCGCACCCCTGACGATGTGGTTTTCCTGGGGGATTGTCTCAGCAGCAAAGAAACGCTGGAAAAATACGGCGTTACCTTCATCTATGATGTGGCGGCATACTTGGATACGCTAGAGCGGGTAGCAGAGATGAAAGCCGCCTGTTTCGTGCCTGCTCATGCAGAGACAGGGACGGATATGGGCACCCTTGCCGCTCTCAACCGAGAAAAGGTTTATGAGATTGCCGCTTTTCTCCTGGAAACCTGCAGGAAACCGATGATATTTGAACACATCTTGCAGGCGGTTTTTATGCGGTATGGTCTGACTATGAATTTTGAGCAGTATGTGCTGGTGGGGAGCACCATTCGTTCTTATCTTGCCTGGCTCAAGGATAAGGGCGAAATGACAGTAGACTTTAGCAGCAATCTTTTGCTTTGGCAGACCCTATAAGACAACATAAATCAAAGAAAAACACCCGCCGGAATTTTTCGGCGGGTGTTTCTGTTATTTGGCTAACTTTCCTGTGGTTTGCAAGTAGGCGATAATTACGTCTACCACTTGGTCTTTGCCGATAACGCTGTCCAGTGATAGGTCGTAGTTGGCAGCATAGCCCCATTTTTGCGCGGAGTAGAAGGAATAATAATTTGCCCGTTGTTTATCCATTTTCATGAGAACTTTATCACATTCTTCGGGCGCAACGCCGTAACATTCTTGGGCGCGCTGTTTGCGCCGTTCCCAATCGGTGTGAATAAATATGTTGACGCAGTTTTCATGGTCCTGAAGAGCATAGTCGGCGCAACGTCCAATGAAAACGCAGGATTCCTTTTCTGCCAACATACGAATGGCTTTTAGCTGCGCCATAAACAATTGGTGATTGAGGGGCAGATGACTGACGCTGTATAACCCCGAGCCTAGATAGTAACCGTTTTTACTGGTTTTTTCATCGTTGGTTTCAAAAATTTCTTGACAGAAATTACTTTCTTTGGCTGCAATTGCCAAAAGCTCCTTATCGTAACAAGGAATCTCTAACCGTTCGGCAAGGGCGCGGGCAATGCTTTTGCCGCCGCTGGCATATTGTCTGCCTACTGTTATAATCAATGGCTGCATGGTAAACCACACTCCTATTCTGTTGGTTTTCTATAAATTTATTTTATCATAAATCCGAGAGAAAAAAAATAAACTTCGGATTTGCTTGGAGAAAATTTCATTTCATGTTAGAATAATCGGGACAGATTGTATTGATTGTTTGTGACAGGGGGATAACATGAGCATTTTAACCGTAGAACACGTGAGCCATAGCTTCGGTGGCAGGCAAATCTTGGACGACGCGTCCTTTCGTCTCCTAAAAGGGGAACATATTGGATTGGTGGGCGCCAACGGCGAAGGTAAATCAACCTTCTTAAATATTATCACCGGGAAATTGATGCCCGATGAAGGAAAAATCAGCTGGTGCAAGCGGATTACCACCGGCTTTTTGGACCAATACAGCACCCTCTCCAAGGGGAAAACCATTCGGGAAGTATTGCGGGAAGCCTTCCAATATATGTATGATTTAGAGGCGGAAATGCTTGCCGATTATGATAAAATGGCAGATTGCTCCGAAGAAGAAATGAACCGTCTTTTAGAAGACGTAGGCGATATCCAGGAAAGCCTGGAAAACAACGGTTTCTATATGATAGACGCTAAAATCGAAGAATACGCCAACGGTCTGGGCTTAGGTGAAATCGGTTTAGACAGGGACGTGACGGACCTTTCCGGAGGACAGCGGGCAAAAGTCCTTTTAGCTAAAGTGTTATTGCAAAACCCCATGATTCTCATTTTGGACGAACCGACCAACTTCTTAGATGAAAATCATATTCGCTGGCTGACCAACTTCTTAAAGAATTACAAAAATGCTTTTATCCTGGTCTCTCACGACGTGCCTTTCCTCAATGAAGTGACCAACGTTATTTACCATGTAGAGGACGCGACCCTGACTCGTTATACGGGCAACTATTATCAGTTCATGGAAATGCACGCTCTCAAGAAACAGCAGCAAGACCAAGCATACGAACGGCAGCAAAAGGAAATCGCAAACCTAGAAACCTTTATCGCCAAAAACAAAGCTCGCGCTGCCACGGCAAACCTTGCTCGCAGCCGACAAAAACGTCTGGATAAACTGGATATCATTGAGAAATCTCGAGAGAAAATCAAACCTTCCTTCCGTTTTCGGGAAGGACGTACTCCCGACAGAGAAGTTATCGTGGCAAAAGATTTGGTAATTGGTTATGATAGCCCTTTGACCCGCCCTCTGGATTTATTGGTGGAACGGAATCAGAAAATCGCTATTCGCGGCGTCAACGGTTTAGGCAAATCCACCTTATTAAAAACCCTATTGGGAATCATTCCTCCGGTATCGGGCAGCGTTTCCCAAGGGCAGTTTGTAGAGGTAGGCTATTTCCAGCAGGAGGAGGCAAACTCTGATAAGACGGCGTTAGAGGAAGTGTGGAGTGAATTTCCTCACCTCTCCAACAGTGAAGTGCGGGGGGAATTAGCCCGCTGCGGGCTGACGGCAAACCATATCTCCAGCCTGATGAAGGTGCTGTCCGGGGGCGAAAACGCCAAAGTGCGGCTGTGTAAGCTCATGCAAAAAGAAGTCAATCTCTTGGTATTGGACGAACCTACCAATCACTTAGATGTAGATGCTAAAGAATCTCTCCATGACGCTGTTGCCGCTTTTAAAGGCACGGTGCTTTTGGTCAGCCACGAGCCTGAGTTTTATGAGGATTTGGTGACGGACATCTGGAGCGTCGAGGACTGGACTACCAAGCTGGTATAAATCTTCTTTGTCGGTGGCAAGCTAGAAGGGAGAAGAGCCTTAGAAAGGAGTATGTTGCATGGAAAAGGAAAAGATAGACCGTATCAATGAATTAGCCCGAAAAGCAAAGGGAGAAGGCTTAACCGACGGGGAAAAAGCGGAACAGCAAGCCTTGCGGCGGGAATATATCGACGCCATGAAAGCAAGCCTCACCGCCCAACTGGACAACATGGTTGTGGTAGATGAGCAAGGCAATGAGCAACGGCTGGTGAAAAAAGAAGGCGGCAGCTGTTGTGGGCATAACCACAGTCATCACCACCATCACGGCGGACATTGCTGCGACGACCCTGATTGTCAGTGCTAGATAAAAAACAAAGCAAAAAAGGACTGCTGAGACAGCAGTCCTTTTTTAATAGTTTATCCGAAGTTTTCTTCCGAGTGGTAATGTCCGAATACGCAAAGCCAGATGCAAGGCGGTGTGATGCTGGTATGCTCTACCCGATGTCTTTTGTGGGCAGGGATAAGGAGGGAATCTCCTGTTTTTAAAGATACCGTTTCGTTTTCAAAGGCAATTTCTGCCTCTCCCGATACTAGGACAATCCATTCATCCTCTGCCTGGTCATACCAGAAACCTGCCGGGGAGCATTGTCCTGTGGAGACCAATCGTTCGATTCTGCCGGTTTTACCGGCACAAAGCACATTGGATAGCTCTTCCTCTTGGGGGCTCTCCGGTATATGTTCTAGGTTTAATACGTTAAAAACAGACATGGTGATTCCTCCCGCTTTTACAAAATACGAATTTTATTATATACTTTTTGTAATAAATAGCAAATTATTTCTTTATGCAAGGCAGAAAATAAGGAGGCTTTTTTATGTATGTGACAAGTTTGGGGCTGGACGAAAAGGGACATTGGCGGGATATTTACGGCAAGCGGGGCAGCCAATTTGGCAAAGACGCCATGCCTACTTATTCCATTCCTTTAGAAATCCACGATGCGCCTGCGGACGCTAAATCCTATGTGATTATTTTTGACGATATGGACGCCATACCTGTGTGCGGTTTTGTCTGGATTCATTGGTTGGTTGCCAATCTTACCAGGACTCGCTTAGAGGAAAATGAAAGTGTGACTGCAAAGGATTTTATCCAAGGGGTCAACAGCCGTTACAGTCATGATAATATGACCGCGGAGGAAGCCGCTGTCTACGGCGGCATGGCGCCTCCTGACATGCCGCACTGCTATGATTTGAAAGTATATGCGTTGGACTGTCTTTTGCCATTAGAAAATGGCTTTTTCTATAACGAACTGCGCCGCGCCATGGAGGGACATGTTTTAGGGAAGGCGACTTTAAGCGGCGTTTATAACGCATAGCAAAAAACTCTTTGCTCTTTTTTGAAGAAGAGCAAAGAGTTTATTTACAGCCGCTAATAAATAAGGGAAAACGAAAGTATCCCGTCAGGCGTTTTCCCGTTTATTTACACCGGCAAAAGACAATGACATTTTTGTTTTGGTAGGGCGCTCTTTCTATTGTGCCTGGATATTTTCATTTTAAACAAATTTAGGATAATTTTATGGCGGAAAATTCTGTAAAAACCCTCAGAAATATCTTATTTTTCCCCTATTGGGTGATTGAATGTTAAAAATTTTTCTGATATAATGGTGAAAAGCATATCACCATGACTATGATCCAAGAGAAGCGTCGTGATATCATAAGCCATGTGAAATAATTAAGGAGTTGATTTGATATGACAGATATGCATAAAGTAATTACCATGAACCGTGAATATGGTTGCTGTGGTTCTGAGATTGCGTCTGAAACAGCCAAACGGTTGGGCATTGAATATTATGATCGTAACTTGGTAAATATGGCAATTGAACACGGCGGCATTGAACCGGGCGTTTTAGAAAGCGTAGATGAAAAATCTCCGAACTTGGCCTTTTATAAACGGGTATCCATCGGTAACGAAAAAGCCCCGAAAGCTACCACTGTCAGCGACGTACTCTATTCCTTGCAAAAAGACGTCTTGGTAAATGCAGCAAAAGAAAAAGACTATATCGTAGTCGGTCGGTGCGGTAACTTTGCCTTAAAAGACGAACCCATTAAACTCTTGCGGGTAAAGCTCATCGGCTCTATGGATTTTAAAATCGACTATGTGATGAGAACGGAAGGCTTAAGCGAATTCGCTGCTATCCGCGCCATTAAAAAGAAAGAACAAAAAAGAAAAGATTCTTACTATTATCACACCAAACAAAGCTGGTCGGACCCGCTTAACTATGACATCTGTCTCAATGTAGATAAGCTGGGTATCGAAGGTTGTGTCAATGCTTTGTGCGGTCTTTACAACACGCTGTAATTTCTGGCGAAATAAGATAAATAAAAAGAGAACGGTTTTTCCGTTCTCTTTTTTTGATTGGATGCTTGTTTTTTACAGTTCTTTTAACAGGTCCCCTAATCTGTGAATGCCTTCCCGAATGGTTTCGCTGTCAGCGTTGGTGAAGTTTAAGCGCATGGTGTTGACGCCGTGTTGGTTCACATAGAAAGGGTCGCCCGGTACGAAAGCGACTTTCCGTTCCAATGCTTTGGGGAACAAATCTAGGGCGCTCGTGCCTTCCGGTAAGGTTGCCCAGATGAACATGCCGCCGTCCGGTTTGGTATAGGATACCGTATCGGGGAAATATTCTGCCATGGCGTCTAACATGGCTTGAGCTTGGCTTTCATACAAGTTTTTGATGTCGTTAATGTGTGCGTCCACGTCGTTGTTGCTGAGATAGTCGTAAATCAAATATTGGGAGAAGACGTTGGTGTGGAGGTCGCTTGCTTCCTTGGAAATGGAGATGTTCTTTAACAGCTCTTTGTTTTCCGATACGATGAAACCGATGCGCATACCGGGGGTTACTGTTTTTGAGAAGGTGCCCAGCACGATGCTGTTAGGGTGCTTGCCAAGACCAATATAAGGCAGCCGTTCGCCACGGAAACGTAAATCACCGTATGGGTCGTCTTCTACCAGAACGATGTTATGCTTTTGTAGGATTTCACAGACTTTCTTTCTGTTTTCCGCAGAATAGGTCAACCCTGTAGGGTTTTGGAAGTCGGGAATGGCATAAACGAATTTGATGTTTTTATGGGTTAAGGCTTCTTCCAGTTGGTCCAAATCCAACCCGTCTTTGGTTAAGTTTACAGGGTAAAAGGTAGGGTGATATTGTGAGAAGGCTTGCAAAGCCCCTAAATAACTGGGCTTTTCTACGATGATGCCGTCGTTGTCGTTGAGCAATACTTTGCTGATTAAATCCAGGGCTTGTTGAGAGCCGGTAGTCACCAGGATGTTTTCTTCGCTAAGGTTTGTACCATAGCGTTTGTTATATCGTTCTGCCAGCAGTCCTCGTAATTCGGGAATGCCTGCTGTGACAGAGTATTGAAATACCTTATCTCCATAGGTTTTCACAATCCGTTCCATGGAAGTTAGCAGTTCTTCTTGGGGGAAGGAAACAGGATTAGGCAGTCCCCCCGCAAAGGAAATGATTTCTGGGTCAACGGCTACTTTCAAAATACTTCTCACGAAGGAGGGCGGCGTGGATTTGATTCTTTCTGATAATAATTGGTCGATAGGAGATGAATTGTTTTTTTCAGTCATAATAGCAGATGCCTCTTTTCTTATAGTTTGGTTGATATGTAGTATGGTTTTTATGGCAGGGGATTATTTGCGAATTTGTCCGTTGCCGCGAAGGATATATTTCCAGCTAGTTAGCTGGTCTAGTCCCATGGGACCTCTGGCGTGGAGCTTTTGGGTAGAGATGCCGATTTCTGCGCCGAAACCAAACTCACCGCCATCGGTAAAACGGGTGGAGGCGTTAATATAAACAGCCGCTGCGTCTATCCTTCTGGTAAATTCTTGTCCTTTTGCATAGTCCTCTGTGATGATTGCCTCTGAGTGACGGGTGGAGTAGCGGTCAATATGCATGAGCGCTTCCTCCATATCCTGTACGACTTTGCAGCAAATGATGTAGTCGTTGTATTCGGTGGCATAATCCTCCTCTGTGGCAGTGGCAATTTCTTCGCCTAAAATCGCTTGCGTGCGGGGACAGCCTCGCCATGTTACTTGATGTTGGTCCAGCCTTTCCTTTAGCTTAGGCAGCAGTTCGCCGGCAATGTTCTCATGGAGGAGAATGGTCTCTACCGCATTGCATACGCTGGGGCGGGAGGTTTTGGCGTTGTCGATAATATCTACCGCCATAGCAAGGTCTGCTGTTTCGTCTACATAAATGTGGCAGTTCCCTACCCCTGTCTCAATGACGGGAACGGTGGCGTTTGCCACCACAGCGCGAATCAGCCCTGCTCCTCCTCTGGGAATGAGTACGTCCAAATAACCGTTAAGCCGCATCATTTGAGTGGCGGTTTCCCGGGAGGTATCTTCGACCAAGGCGATACCATGGGCGGGGAGTCCTGCCTCTCTCAGTGCGTCCGCCATGATTTTGGCAAGGGTCATATTAGAGTGGAGCGCTTCTTTGCCGCCTTTTAAGAGACAGGCATTGCCTGCTTTCAGGCAAAGGACGGCGGCGTCCACCGTCACATTGGGACGGGCTTCGTAAATGATACCGATAACCCCTAAAGGAACTTTTACCCGGGTCATTTCTAAGCCGTTGGGGAGGGTTGCGCCAAAGTCGACTTTGCCCAACGGGTCGGGAAGTGTAATTACTTGCCGACAGGCGGCGGCAATGGCTGCAATCCGTTCCGATGTTAAAGCGAGACGGTCTATCATAGCAGGGGCAATGCCGTTTTCTTTGGCGGTTGCGATATCTTTTTTGTTGGCAGCTAATATTTCTTCCTCGTGAGAGAGCAGATTTGCCGCAATGCGTTCAATGGCATTGTTTCGCTCTTGAGCAGAGGCAATATTTAGGACTTTAGCAGCTTCTTTTACTTTGGCGGCTAAGGTCTCTAAGGGGGTAAGCCCTGTATTTGTCATGGTATCCCTTCTTTCTTATCTTGGGACTTATTTTGCAGCGACGAAATGAGTGCCGATGGATTTGCCGTCAAAGAGACGATAGAGATTGGTAGGTTGGTCACCGCTGATAATGGTCATATCAATGCCTGCCGCCATGGTAATCTGGGCGGCGTGGAGCTTGGTAATCATGCCGCCGGTGCCGCGGTCGGTGCCTGCCCCTTGGGCAATGGCGAGGATATGGTCGTCGATTTCTTCGACGGTAGGGATAAGCTTGGCGGTAGCGGGATTTTTCCGTGGGTTTTCTGTATAGAGTCCGTCTACGTCACTCATGATGATGAGAGCGTCAGCGTCTACCAACGTTGCTACCAGTGCAGATAAGGTGTCGTTATCGCCAAACTCGATTTCTTCGGTGTTGACGGTATCGTTTTCATTGACAATGGGAATAACGCCCATTTCCAGGAGGCGGCAAAAAGTATTTTTGATGTTTTGTTTCCAATGGTCGTTTTCCATCATATCTCGAGTTAAGAGCAATTGGGAGACGATATGGTTATACTCGGAAAAAGCTTTGTCATAAAGATACATGAGCTCGCATTGTCCCACTGCTGCTGCCGCTTGCTTGGAGGGCATATCTTTGGGCTTCTCACTAAGACCCAGCTTCCCCACGCCGACGCTGATGGCGGCGGAGGTCACCACGATTAGCTCCCGACCGGAATTTTTAATATCGGCGAGTACTTTCACTAGATTTTCCATGCGGCGGATATTGATAATACCCGTGTCGTGGGTGAGGGTGGATGTGCCTACCTTAACCACGATTCGCTTGGCTTCTTGAAAACAATTCATCGCAAACGCCCCTATCCTAATTCTTATGGTTTCTATTATAGCAATTTTGAATAAAAACACAATGGAAAAGAGCAGATTCGGATTACTTTTTGTCCAGTAGGTTGGCAAGATAGTGGGAGCGGATTTGCTCCTTTGCCAAGAGTTGTTTGGCTGGCGGCAGTTTCAAAATGGCTCCTAAAATGGCTGCCATGGCGCGGTGGCTGGCGAAGGCTTGATTGTCAAAGATGAGGTTAGGGAGCCTGCCTTTGTCAATGGCGGCAAGAACGATACGGTGAGAGGCGGTCACTGGGGTGATAATGGTGTTTTCCCGTTTCTTTAGCGTTATGGCTTCTGTTGGACAGCTTTGAACGCATAAGCCGCAGCCCAGGCAGACAGATTCGTCTATGGTAAGACTGATACGGTATTTGCCCTGCTTCTTGCTGATGATACGTTTGTCTTCTTCCCGGCTTACGGTAAATTCTCCGGGGGCGGCAATTTCTTCCTCGGTTAAAGGCGTTTTTTCCAGCTTGATGCAGTCCACAGGACAGATTTTCTCGCACTTGCCGCAGCCGATGCAAGCGTCTGATACTTGTGGCAGGAAGGACGTGGTGTTAATGGAATTGAGGGTGCCGAACCGCTTAATCGCCAAGAGCGCTTCACAGCAGCAGCCGCAGCAGTTGCAGATAAAGGGCATGTCCTTCTGCTCGTTTTCACCGATTTGCACCAGGTGATGTTCTTGAGAAAGTTCAATGGCGTCCATAGCTTCCGATAGGGTCAGTTCCCGGGCGTGTCCATATTTAATCAGGGACTTGGCGGTGTTGCCTAGCGTGAGGCAGACGTCCAGTGGCGCGTCGCAATTTTTGCCCATATGGAGCATTTTGTGGCGGCAATAGCAAGTCCCCACGGCGATGGTCCCGGCTTTTTCCAGAATATGGCTGGTTCGTTCATAATCTAAAATGTGCAGCTCATGGGGAATGTGTTCCCCTTGTTCTTTTGCTTTGCTCTGTTCATAAGCTTTTTCGTTGACGAGAATCCTGCCCAGCTTGGTATTGGTGACGAATAATTCCCGAACAAAGTCCTCTTCTACATTCAAGTATTCATAAAGAAGGGCGGAAATTTGCTTTTGGTCGCGATGACCGCCCATACGCATGAGAGAAAACTCAAAAAAACCTGCCATAGGCGGCGGCAGGATGAACTGCCTGTTGCCTTCCGGGTCGGTTACGTCCAGGAGCATAGCCTTGGACGCTAAATCCGTAAGGATTTTTTCTGTTTCCAATGGCGATTTCTTTAACGCCTTTGCCGCCTTCTCAATGGAGAAAGGACGGACGGGGAGAAGAGACAGCACCTCCGCTTCTTTCTCGCTGACCAGGGCTTCTAAAAGGGGGTAGAGGGCTTTGGTCTGGGGCGCGCCTTGAGGTAACAGATTAAGCCTGTCGGCAAAGGTCTGATAGCCGTTTTTGATGGTATGATGTCCCATAGTAAAAATGCTCCTTTGTGATAGATAATAGTTTGAAAATAAAACTATTATTTCGTTTGCTACTTATTATAATCTTTTTTTCATTTTTTACCAGAGGGAATTTTAAAATTTTTGTCGGAGATAGGCGAAAAAAGAGAGTTCGGAAATTATTTTTTCCTGACTCTCTTTTTCTTGTTGGGGTATTTAGGCGAGGCAGCAGGCGTAGTTCAGGTTGAAGAAATGTTTTATTTTGTTCTTATATATTCCCAGGTATGAAGAATGAAAACTGCTAAGCTATGATTACCGATGAAAAGAATGAGGAGGTAGTCATATGCAAGAAGTAGACCAGAACCAAGTGGCGGAAAAAATGCAGAGAATATTAACAGGCAGACTCAATCAGCTTTGTCATGAACAGCATATTAGCCTGAAAGAGTTGTCTTGCAAGTCGGGCGTTTCTCTTTCTACCGTTAGAAACATATCTCAGGGAAAATATTGTAACGTGGGGATTGCTGTGGTTATCAAGTTTAGCCGTGTTTTCGGAGTAACGCCCAGCCAGTTTGTAGACGAAAACCTGTTGCAGGCAGAGGAC
>CATIYQ010000054.1 GCA_949739465.1 uncultured Peptococcaceae bacterium
ACTACAGAGCCTTGATATTTTTCTTCGATGAATTGTTTGGTTTTTTCGCTTTGCAATGCTTTCAGCACGGCTTGGAGTTCCGGTTTATCTTCGTTACCGGCTTTTACTACTAAAATGTTAGCAAAGGTGGTCCCGGCAAGAGAGTCAGCAGATTCGATAGCCACAGCGTCCGTTGCTGCATTTAAATCTGCTTGCAGTGCATAGTTGCCGTTGATGACAGCCATGTCTACGTCAGGAAGAGAGCGCGCTACTTGGGCAGCGTCTAATTCTTCGATTTTGATGTTTTTAGGATTTTCAACGATGTCGATTGGCGTTGCGTTTAAGCCGACGCCTTCTTTCAGTTTAATGAGACCTTGGGCTTCCAATAAGAGCAAAGCGCGAGCTTCGTTAGAAGTATCGTTGGGCACCGCAATGGTAGCGCCGTCTTGGAGTTCGGCAACGGTGGCAACTTTCCCGGGGAATAACCCCAATGGTTCATAGTGGATAGAGCCAAGGGCTACCAATGTGCCATTGTTGGTTTCGTTGTAGTTATCCAAGTATGGAGTATGTTGGAAATAGTTGGCGTCTAATTCCCCATTATCTGTTGCAGGATTAATCAGCGGATAGTCGTCAAAAGGTACGATTTGTAAATCAATACCTTCCGCTTTCAAATCTTCCACCAATGTTTCCAAAATTTCTTGGTGCGGTACAGCAGTAGCGCCTACCTTTACCGTTACCAGCTGTTGACCGTCTTGGTCCTGACCTTTGTTATCGGCGTCGTCTTTGTTGCCGCAGCCAGCGAAAGAAAAGGCGCAAGCGCAAGCCAAAACTGCTGCCAAAAGGGCTTTCTTTTTCATATTGTTTGTTTCCTCCTTTTATTTGTTTCCAATTTATCTATAAAATGGTTTCCCATGTTATAGCTGTTTATTTGCGGTGGTCGCATTTTCTCGCCATGTAATCCCCTAAGAACTGTATAAACTGCACTAAAAATACCAGTACAATTAAGGTGATATACATAATCAGCGGTTCACTGCGGTGATAACCGTAACGAATAGCAAGAGCGCCTAGACCTTCTGCCCCTACCGCCCCCGCCATAGCAGAATAACCGAGAATGGTGGTAGAGGCAATGGCAGCCCCCGTCAGAAGGGACGGCACCGCTTCGGGTATCATCACTTTGAAAATGATTTGCAGAGGAGACGCGCCCATGGATTGAGCCGCTTCAATAACCCCATGGTCGATTTCCAGAAGAGAGGATTCTACCATTCTGCCAATGAAAGGAATGGCTGCAATGACCAGAGAAACGATAGCCGCGTTAGAGCCGATGCTGGTTCCCACCACCAATCGGGATAAAGGAATCAGCGTGATCATCAAGATGAGAAAAGGCACAGAACGGACGATATTCACAATGGTGCCTAAGATGTTGTTAAACACAGGCATCGGCGTAATGCCGTCTTTCCCCGTTGCCACCAAGATAACACCCAGGGGCAGCCCAAAGAGATAAGAGAAAAACACGGAAACAAAGGTCATATAGAGGGTCTGCAATGTACCGTCGGAAATGAGCTGAATCATTTGTTCTTCTGTCATGACGCCGTCACCTCCTCTGTTTTGACTCCTTGCTGAGCAAGATATGCCAAGATACGGCTTGCCGCCTCTTTGTCTTCGGG
>CATIYQ010000055.1 GCA_949739465.1 uncultured Peptococcaceae bacterium
AATCAAGATATTGAAGATTATATAGATGAAATCATCTACCAATCCTTACTGGTGAAAAAGGCAGTGGTTGAAGCGGACGAAACGGAACAAGGACAGCGGGCGCTGCTTAATCTGGGGCATACCCTGGGCCATGGCATTGAAAGCGTCTTTGGCTTAGGTGGGCTATACCACGGCGAATGCGTTGCCTTAGGTATGATTCCCATGATAGAGGACCAAGGGCTACGAGACAGAGTAAAAGATATTTTGGCAACAAAACTTCATATGCCTATGGATACGGTCATCAACAAAGAGCATATATTGGATGTTATTGCCAAAGATAAGAAAATGCATGGTAAGGAAATTACCATTGTCAAAGTGTCGCAAGTGGGCAAAGCATACTTAGAAAAAGTAGATTTTAATGAAATAAAAACCTATCTGGAACTATTATAGAAAGCGGACAGGGGTAAGAAGATGAAAAGTAGTTTTGGCTCGGCAATAGAAATCAGCCTTTTTGGAGAATCTCACGGCAAGGCAATCGGCGCTGTTATCAATGGGCTTGCGCCGGGGATTCTTTTGGATTTGGATTTGATTCAAAAGCAACTAAATAAGAGAAAACCGCAGGGGAAAATTTCCACCCAACGACAGGAAGGGGATGAGTTGGTTTTTTTAAGCGGCTATTTTGAAGGTTTTACCACCGGCACGCCGTTGTGCTTTATTATCGAAAATCAATGCCAACACAGCAAAGATTACGGGGAGCTGAAAAATCTTTTGCGTCCTTCTCACGCTGATTATACTGCTTACGCTAAATATCTGGGCTTTCAGGATTACCGCGGTGGCGGGCATTTCTCGGGACGGATTACAGCGCCCCTTGTAGCGGCAGGTGCAATCTGTCTGCAAGTCCTTGCGACAAAAGGCATTCATATCGGCACTCATATTTCCAAACTTCAGCAGATTTCCGACGTGTCCTTCGGCAATACGGAAGCAGAAATATTAGCGGGGATTCATGCCGTAGACGATAAATATTTCCCTGCCATTAGCGAACAGGCAGAGCAGGAAATGATAGCCTGTATCGAAGAGGCGCAAAGAAGCGGCGACTCGGTGGGCGGTATCTTAGAAAGCGCCATTGTCGGCATAGAACCGGGCATCGGCGAACCCTTCTTCCAATCCATAGAAAGTGTTTTTTCTCAGCTGCTTTTTAGCATTCCCGGGGTGAAGGGGGTATCCTTTGGCGCCGGATTTGACTTTGGCAAAATGCAGGGCAGCGCTGCAAACGACAGCTTCTGCTATGACAAGGAACAGAAACAAATCAAAACGGTAACCAATCATAATGGGGGCATTAACGGCGGCATCTCCAACGGCATGCCAATCCTGGTGCAATGCGCGGTAAAACCAACACCGTCCATCTATCAACCCCAACAAACGGTAAATATGGCAACCAAAGAGGAAGAGACGCTGCAAATCACCGGACGCCATGACCCGGCGATTATTCATCGGGCAAGAGTAGTTGTAGACAGTATGCTTGCCATTGGGCTTGTTGATTTATATTGCGCCAGGTATGGGTACCTCTGGATGTCCGACAAATAGATAAATCAGGTGAAACAAATGAAATATGGTTTAATCGGGGAAAAACTGGGACACAGTTTTTCCCCGCAAATACATCAGGCATTGGGCTGCGAGGACTATCAGCTCATGCCCCTAACGAAAGATGAATTTCATCAGTTTATGCAGGCGAAAGATTTTTGCGGCATTAACGTTACCATTCCTTATAAGGAGGCGGTTTTCCCTTATTGCGCTAACATTAGTGAAAAGGCGCAGGCAATCGGCGCTATCAACACAATCAAACGTGTCACTGATGAAAACGGCGAAGTGGCGCTTTATGGGGACAACACGGATTTTGACGGCGTCCGTTATCTGCTGGAGAAAAACGGTATTGACCTGTCAGATAAAACCGTCATGATTCTGGGTACGGGCGGCACCAGTAAGACGGTAACAGCCGTAGCCAAGCGCTGCAAGGCAAAAAAAATCATTACGGTAAGCAGGACAAGTGGTAACGGCTTTATAGACTATGCCATGTGCAAAGAGGAAAAAGAAGTAGAAGTCATCATTAACACCACGCCGGTGGGGATGTATCCTCATGTGGGAGAATGTCCGGTTGTGTTAAAGAATTATCCTCGTTTAAGGGTGGTGATAGACGTTATCTTTAATCCTTTGGAGACAGCTCTTTTACAGCAGGCAAAAAACCTAGGTATTTTGGCTGTTAACGGCTTAGAAATGCTGGTTGCCCAAGCAAAAGCGGCAGAAGAAATCTTTTTTGATAAGAACATTGTAGATGAAAAAATAGATGAAATATATCGGCAACTAAAACGAGAAATCAGCAATTTGGTATTAATCGGAATGCCTGGCAGCGGTAAAAGCACCATTGGAAAAAAGTTGGCAGAAGAAACAGGCAAAGTGTTTGTGGATACGGACAGCTTGATAGAGGAAAAAGCAAACAAGAAGATTGCCGCTATTTTTGCAGAAGAAGGGGAAGCCTGTTTTCGCAAGCTGGAGCAAGAAGTTATTGCTGAAGTGGGTAAAGAGCATGGTATGGTCATTGCCACCGGCGGCGGCGTCATTAAGAAGGAAGCAAATATGGACGCGTTAAAACAAAACGGCAATATCGTCTTTATTGACAGACCGTTAGAACTATTAGAAGTTGGAAACGGCAGACCCTTATCTCAAGATAGGGAAGCTGTGAGAAAGCTCTATGAAGAACGGTATGCTTTGTATGAAAAAAACCGTGATATACAGGTAAAAAATACGGGAACGGTTATGGATACGGTAAGGGAGATTTTAAGCAAATGGGAGGAACGCCTATGAAAATCCTGGTATTAAACGGACCGAACTTAAATATGTTAGGTATTCGCGAGCCGGACATTTACGGACGATTAACCTATCGGGACTTGGAAGTCTTTATTCAGCAGGTATGCGAGAACCTGCACATTGATGTGGAAATATTTCAAACGAACTTTGAAGGGGCTTTGGTAGAGAAAATACAAAATGCCTACTTTGAAAAAGTTGATGGTCTCGTCATCAATCCTGCCGCTTATACCCATACCAGCGTAGCTATTTTAGACGCACTGAAAGCAGTAAGTATTCCCGCTGTAGAGATTCATATCTCTAAGGTAGACGAACGAGAAGATTTTCGGCAAATTTCTTACCCCGGCAAAGCTTGCTTTGCCACGGTGGCGGGGAAGGGCATTGAAGGATATAAAGAGGCGATACTGCTCTTAAAAGAGAAATTAGAGGAGGAATTATAAAATGATTATTACCATGAAAAAAAGCACTCCCCAATCGGAAATTGAGAAGCTGACCAGGGAGTTTGAAGATAAGGGATTTTCTATTTGTCTCATTCAAGGGACAGACTACAATGTATTCGGTATCATCGGCGACACCACCAGCATTGATGAACGGATGCTCAACGGTAACGCCTATGTAGATAACGTAACGCGAATTGCCGCGCCATATAAGAAGGCAAATCGGCTCTTTCACCCGGAGGATACCGTTGTAGACGTAAACGGTATCAAAATCGGCGGACAGGAAAAAATCGTCGTTATCGGCGGTCCATGCTCCGTAGAAGGGGAAGAACCACTCCTCGAAATCGCAAAAGGCGTAAAAGAAGCGGGAGGGGCAATGCTCCGCGGCGGGGCATATAAGCCCAGGACGTCGCCTTATGCCTTCCAAGGATTAGGCACACCGGGGCTGCAATATATGTGTAAGGCCAGAGAACTGTACGGACTGCCTGTTGTCAGCGAGCTGATGAGCGAAGATAAAATCGACGAATTTGAAGAGTATGTAGACGTGGTGCAAATCGGCGCGCGGAACATGCAGAACTTCAGTCTCTTAAAAGCAGTAGGGAAGATGACAAAACCTGTTCTTTTAAAGAGAGGCTTAGCTAACACCATTGAAGAATGGATTATGAGTGCTGAATATATCATGGCAGGCGGTAATGAAAACGTAATCTTCTGTGAACGGGGCATTCGTACCTTTGAAAAGTACACCAGAAATACGTTGGATTTAAGCGTGATTCCTATTATCAAGGAACGGACTCACTTGCCTATTATCATTGACCCGTCTCATGCAACAGGGAACTGGAAATATGTTGAAAGTATGTCTTTAGCTGCTATTGCGGCAGGGGCGGACGGACTGATTATAGAAGTACACAATTGTCCTGAAAAAGCATGGAGCGACGGCGCTCAATCCTTAAAAGTAGAACGGTTCCAATCTGTCATCGAAAAGGGCAGAAAGATTGCCCATGTTATCGGCAGGGATATGTAAATGAATATTACGATTTATCCGGGAGAGTGCAGGGGAGCGGTAACGGTACCGCCCTCTAAAAGCATAGCTCACCGAGCGATTATCTGCGCTGCCCTTGCTCAAGGGGTAAGCCGCATTGAGAATATTAGCTATTCACTGGACATTTTAGCCACCATAAATGCTTTGCGGCATTTAGGGGCGGAGATTACCTGTGAAGAAAATGCGCTTACCGTAAAGGGCGGTATTTCTTATGATGCATTGACAGAAACAGTGCATTGTAATGAATCAGGCTCTACGTTGCGGTTTATGATACCTCTTTTTGCCTTGAAGGAGGAAAAGACTGTTTTCACCGGTGACGGCAGGTTATTGCAGCGTCCCCAAAAGATTTATCAGGATATCTTTCAAAAGCAAGAACTTTATTATCAGCAAAAGGCAGAAAATATTACCATACATGGTAAACTTAAACCAGGTATCTTTGAAGTGCCGGGAAATATTAGCTCTCAGTTTATCTCTGGACTGCTTTTTGCTTTGCCTTTATTAGAAGAAGATTCGTTGATTTCCGTGTTGCCGCCTTTTGAATCCCAAAGCTATTTGCAGCTGACTTTGGACATGCTGGCAAAATATGGAATTCAGATTGTACAAAAAGATGCGTTTACTTTTTATGTACCGGGAAACCAATCTTATCAGCCTTGTGATTATCGGGTGGAGGGAGACTTTTCTCAGGCAGCATTTTGGACGGTATTGTCGGTCATCAATCAGCCTATCTGCTGCAATGGTTTAAATGCGGATTCTCAGCAAGGGGATAAAGCTATCTTAGAAATTATACAGCAATACGGCGGAACGATATCCTGGCAAGAAGGAACGGTGACGGTAAGAGGCGATAACGGGCTTTTGGGGTGCGACATCGATTTGGCGGATTGTCCTGATTTAGGTCCTATTCTTATGGTGCTGGCATTATTCTCCCAAGGCAATACCAGAATCTATCATGCGGCGCGGTTACGTTATAAAGAAAGCGACCGCATTGCCGCCATGGAGCAAGAATTGCGCAAGATTGGGGCGACGGTTACCTCCACGGAAGATGAAATCTTCATCACGCCAAAAAAAACATATACCGCAGGAGATATCATAGAAACCCATGGCGACCACCGTATCGCTATGGCAATGGCTGTGGCTGCGACCAAATGCCGAAATCCTGTTACCATTGCCCATGGGGAAGTGGTAGAAAAATCTTATCCCAATTTCTGGGAACATCTCGAAAACATAGGAATTCAGGTAGAAAAGCATGATTGAACAGGAAATAGAAAAGATACATAGATTCTTAATTGTGGGCTTAGGGTTAATCGGCGGCAGCTATGCAAAGGGTCTGGCACAGGCAGGTTATACTGTCTATGCTATCGATAAAGACCCTGCTGCCATTGGTTATGGTGTCAGCGAAAATTTCATTCGGCAAGGTGCAACCATTGAACAGGAAGTGTCTGTTATTGAAATCATCCAAAAATCAGACACCATTATCTTGGGGCTTTATCCCAAAGATACAGTCGCTTGGATTCAAAAATACCAATCTTATTTTAAACCGGGCATTGTGGTTACCGATGTGAGCGGGGTAAAGCAATTCGTCGTAGAAGAAATCCAAACCGGTCTTCGTTCTGATGTGGAATTTCTCGCTTCTCATCCCATGGCAGGGAAAGAGGTATCGGGAGTAGTCAACAGCGACCCGGCAATTTTCTTAGAGGCAAATTTTATCATCACCCCCAGTCCTAAAAATACCGAACGCGCTATTGCCCATGTAAAAGCTATTGCAGAGCTATTAAAATTTCGCCATATTGCAACACTGTCTCCCCAGGAACACGATGAGATGATTGGTTTTCTTTCCCAGCTGACTCACGTTATCGCTGTCAGTCTGATGAATAGCAGCACCAATCCTCACTTGGTGGAATATACGGGAGACAGCTTCCGTGACCTGACGCGCATTGCTAATATCAATGAGGTGTTATGGAGCGAGCTGTTTTTAGAAAATAAAGACATTCTCATTGCGCAGATTGACAACTTCATGACCCAAGTAAGCAATGTACGGAAAACGCTGGTAGAGGAGGATATTCAAACCTTAAAACAACTAATGATACAGTCCACCGAACGGCGGAAATTATTTAATAAGAAGTAAAAAAGAAAGAAGGTTTATCCCATGATTAAGACAAATTTCACTGAAGAATCCGATATCCGTAAAATTGTTCAGAAAAAAGGCTGTTTTTCTGTATTGGAATACAGCAAAGATATCTCTGTATCGGCAGAAAGCGCGCTGACCGCCTATTTTGCCTCTGAAATGAATGTACGAAAAAAACAGGTATTTGCTGACTTAAAGGGCAACGGCGTTATTTTACAGGCTGGCGCGATGCAAATGATGATAGGCGGTATCAAAGCGGAAACAAATGTAAAAGGCGCAGGGGATTTGGTCAAGAAATTTGTAGGCAGCAAGGTTACAGGTGAAAGCACCATTAAACCCCGGTATACCGGCAATGGACTTTTGGTATTAGAACCTACCTATCGTTATATTCTCTTACAGGATATGGCACAATGGAATGGAAACTTAGTCATCGAAGACGGTATGTTCCTTGCTTGTGACGACACGGTAAATATGAAAGTAACGGCAAGGTCCAATATTTCTTCTGCGCTCCTTGGCGGGGAAGGATTATTTAATACGTCTTTACAAGGAAACGGTATTGTTGTTTTGGAAAGCCCTGTGCCAGAAGACGAATTGATTGTTGTAGATATGGAAAATGATGAACTGAAAATAGACGGCAATATGGCTATCGCTTGGTCCGGCAGCCTAAATTTCACGGTGGAACGAACTACCGCTACCTTAATCGGCTCTGCTGCCTCCGGCGAAGGCTTAGTAAATGTCTATCGGGGAACAGGACAAGTATTGATTGCGCCCATTGCCAATAACAAAAATATCGCAACACCAAGTAAAAAATAAGCAGAGCAACGTATCATAACAACATATCATAAATAAAAAGAACAACGGATTAAATCCCGTTGTTCTTTTTATTTGCTTTATTTACGAATGGCAATTGCTCTAAAATCGTCGGAACAGCCCAATGACAGCCCCTAACACTGTTGCGTCTTTCACAATAATCGGTTCCATGAATTGATTTTCCGGCTGCAAGCGGATATAGCCGTTTTCCCGATAAAAGGTTTTTACAGTAGCGCTGTCATCTATCAGAGCTACGACAATTTGTCCATTATGAGCTTGGGGTGTTTCTTCCACAATGATATAGTCACCGTCTAAAATCCCTGCGTCTATCATTGATTCACCGGATACTTTCAAGATGAAGGTATCGTGATTGGAGCGAATAAAGGATAAGGGAACAGGGAAATAATCCTCAATGTTTTGGGTGGCAAGAATAGGCATGCCTGCAGCTACCCGACCAACTATAGGGATTTGCACCATTTCTTTTTCTATTTCCATATCTGTATCAGAATCATCTGCAAAAGAAAGCTCCAATGCGCGAGGCTTAGATTGGTCACGTTTCAGATAGCCTTTTTGTTCTAATGTTGCTAAATGACTATGCACGGTAGAGCTGGAGCTTAGCCCCACTGCCATACCGATTTCTCTGACAGAGGGTGGATAACCTTTGGTTTGAATCTCTTTTTTAATAAATTCTAATATATCCTGCTGCCGTTTGGTAATATCTGTATATTCCATCGCTTCTTGCTCCTAATGCTTTTTTTATAGTATAACACGATAAAAAAAGAAAATCAAACATATGTTCTATAAAATTCTTGACAAGGAACAAATGTTCGATTAAAATAAAGCTAGAACAAATGTTCGATTTAGGGAGGGGATAGAAGATGAAAAAGCAGAGAAGACAATTACGAATCATTCCGTTATTGCTTACAGTTTGTTTATTTTTCAGCATTTCTGCCATTGCGCTGGGCAGTAATAATTCCAATGGAAATATCCAATATGATGTGATTACAGTCGAAAAAAATGATACCCTTTGGTCTTTGGTAGAAAAACATTATCCCAATTATGATGGGAATAAACAAAAAGTCATTTATCGAATAAAAAAAATAAATCACTTGGATAATTCCATGCTTTTCATTGGGCAGGAATTAAAAATGCCTCTTTATATAGGATAATAGATGTTTATCAAATATCCGGATAAAATATGCCCTAAAATTAGCCGTTTTAAGGGACTTTATTTTAAGAGGTAAGGTAATCGGTTATGGAAAAAATATAAAGACTATATAATAACGAATGTATCATAAACGACTATAAGATATAATATTAAAAATAAGCCGATTTTGGAGTATTCTATTTATAATACCTTTACTTCCGATAATATCAATTATGTAAACTAAACAATCTCAATCAAACATTGAGTAATAAACATATTATATAGAAGAAAGAAATCACACCATATTTAACATGACATGGTGTGATTTTTTTGTTATCAAATATCCGATAGATGTTGTCGTTTCAGCTCTCTATACATATGCTTAAATGCCACAGCATCTTCTGCTTGTGTGCTTGCAGACTCGCAGATGATTGTCGGTGTATAATTTTTTTTAATCAATACTTTTGCAAGAAGAGAAAAATCTGGTCCGTATATTTCATCTGATAAATTACGGTGGCGCTTTTCTCCGCCGACGGTATATTCAATAGGTGAAAAATGGCAATGCAGATGTTGACAAGTCTCATCCCCCAATGCCTGCTCTATTTTTTCTAAAATAATTGCAAAATCTTCTTCTTTTTGCAGACCACCATTTCCTAAAGCATAAAGATGCGCCCAATCTATGGTAGGATACGCTACGCCGGGATGTTCTTTGCATAGGGCGATTACTTCATCTAAATTGCCTAGCTGGTTCTTTTTTCCCATGGTTTCGGGGGCTAAATAAACATCTTCCAGCAATTCTAATTGTGTTGCTTGTTCAATAATCTTCTCAAATAAGGCTTTTGCCCGTTCCAGTGCCTTTTCCCTGGTATCCCCCTCCTCCGCTGGGTTCCCGGAGCCGGGATGAAAAACAACTTTTGTCGCACCCATCCAGTTTGCGGCTTCCAGGGATTTCAGCAAATGATTCATACTTGCCTGCTGTTTTTCGGGGTTGATTGCAGCAAGATTGATATAGTATGGTGCATGAAGACTTAATGCTACATCACAGGCTTTTGCCTCTTTTCCCAGCTTTACGGCAAATTCCTTACTGATTTTTACCCCACGGGTACATTCGTATTCATAGGCATCCAAGCCCTTGGCAAATAGCCATCTGCAGGCCTCCAGAGAGCTTTTCTTTGGATTATCTTTGTAGAAGGATTGGCTATTTCCTCCTGCACCAAATCGAATTCTATTCATGGTTATTTCTCCTCTTTTAGCGGATAAATGCACCTTTTAGATACCAGGTTTTAGCTCCGGTAATTTTTACCGGCATAAATAATCCTGTATAGTCAAAATCTTTTTCCGTTGCTGGGATATTAACAATCTTATTGGTATCTGTTCTGCCCGTCCATACAGACGTGTCCGTTTTACTTTTTCCCTCTACCAAAATCATTTGCTGAGAGCTAATCAGTTTTTCATTATTTATCAAACTGTGCTTGTTTTGGAGATCCAGAAGTTGTTGTAAACGTTGATTTTTTACTTCTTCTGCAACGCTGTCTTCTCTTTTTGCCGCCGCCGTTCCTGTTCTTGGCGAATATAAAAAGGTATAGGCATCATCAAAAGCACACCTATCTACAAACTCCAGTGTTTCCAGGAAGTCTGTTTCTGATTCTCCCGGAAACCCCACAATCATATCTGTGGTGATAGAACTTCCAGGGATTCTACTTCTGATTGCTTCCAGTATATGCCAAAACTGCGCGGTTGAGTACCCTCGATTCATATCTTTTAGGGTGCGGTCGCAACCGGATTGTAATGGCAAATGAAAATGTTTACAGACTTTTGGCAACCCGGCAATGGTATCGATTAAATCTATATGAAAATCTTTCGGATGAGAGGACATATATCGAATGCGTTCAATCCCCTCTACCTTGCTGACTTCTTCCAGAAGAGTGGCAAAATGGTTGGGGTTGCCGTCGTCAAAGTCTTTCCCATAGGAGTTTACATTTTGCCCAAGAAGCATTACCTCTTTTCCACCGGCGGCGGCAATCGCTTTTACTTCCTCCAGAATATGGACCATGCTGCGGCTTCTTTCTCTACCCCGCACATATGGCACAATGCAATAAGAACAAAAATTATTACAGCCATAGATGATATTAACTTTTCCCTTAAAGGATTGGATATCCTGATGCACAGGAAGCTGTACTTTTTCTAAGCCGGGCGTTTCCGCTACATCATAAATGAACTGCCGGTTTTCGCGGTATTTCCTGATATACGCTTGCAATTTTGGTAAATTAAACGTTCCGAAAATAATATCAATATGAGGCGCTCGCTTCTTAATACGTTCCTTTGCGCCATCTTCCTGCGCCATGCAGCCGCAAACCACCAAAATGACACGAGGATTGGCTGTTTTGTATTTTTTAAGACTGCCCAAATAGCCCAAAATCTTCGTTTCAGCGCTTTCACGGATACAGCAGGTATTCACCACAATGATGTCAGCCTGCCAAATATCCTCTGTCATCTCATTTTTTTCCCCGGGGCTTGCTGCTGCCCCATCGGTATAGTTATCCAGAATGCCTGCTAAGATTTGGGAATCATGCTCATTCATCTGACAGCCAAATGTTTTAATATAGTATTTCACCTTATCACCTTTTCTATTGTTTTGCCGGTCGGAAATCTTTTATTTGTATCTGACAATTGCGTTTCCCCTGGTATTCGTTGAGATTTACCGTATAGAGAAAATCGAGATAGACATCGTGCCCTTTAAGATTTTCTTTTTGGAGACTTTCCCAGGTAGTTGTGGCATAAGACGATGCCAGCATGTCAATAAATTTATCCTTTTGCCCGAAGAGGATTGGTTCTACTATCATATTCCGCCCTGTTTTTACCTTGATTTTCAGCACGTTTTGTTCCTTGCCAATGCAGCTTACCTTTAATACTTGTAATCCTTTATCAGCAAAAATCGGTTGAGGATTGCTTTTGCCAAATGGCTCTAATCGGTCTAATAGCTCTAACAGACGAAGATTACAGCTATCCATAGGCAATACATGGTCTATTAGGTAAACAGGCTTCATATCCTCCTCGGACAATGTAATTTCTGCATTGAGCTGATTACGAAAAGCCTCGATATTCTCTTTCGGCATGGTAAGTCCTGCCGCCATAGGATGACCGCCAAATACGGTCAGTAACTCTTTGGCAGATGAAATAGCTTGGAACATATGATAACCTTCAATAGAACGTCCCGAACCTTTCACAAATCCTTCTTCATAAGCGTTTGTTAGAATAAAAACAGGCTGATAATATTTTTCTTTGATGCGACCGGCAACAATACCGGCAACGCTTTCCGGTAAATCCTCTAAATACAGCACCAATACTTTATCATTTTGATAAACGCCTGTTGCCAGCAATTCTTCTGCAGCTTTGACACCGGCAGCTGTCAGCTGCTTCCGTTCTTGGTTTAACGCTACTAATTCTGCAGCAATTTCCCGACAACGGATTTCATCTTCTGAAATAAACAACTCTACTGCAAGCGTTGCCATGTCCAGTCTGCCGGAAGCGTTAATGCAAGGTCCTAAAATGAAGCCAATATGAAAACAGGTGGGTTCCTTCCCTTCTATACCGGCAGCTTGAATCAATGCATTGATACCAAGATTACGCGGGGTTGCTAAAACTTTTAACCCTCGCTTGACTAAAAAATGATTCTCCCCAACCAAATCCACTAAATCACATACGGTAGCAATGGTTGCCAGTTCTAAATATTCCTGTTCGTCGGCTTGCCAGTCCAACCCTGTTTCTTGATAAAGAGCCTCAGCAATTTTATAGGTAACGCCTGCGCCGCACAATGCTTTGCAGGGATAAGGACAGTCTTGATTTTTGGCATTGACCACAGCGTCAGCAGGGGGCAAAATAGGGCTTTCTACACCATTTTCATCTAAGGCAAAGGGGATTTCATGGTGGTCGGTCACAATGACCGTCATACCCTTTTCTTTTGCGTATGCGACCTCTTTTACAGCAGCGATTCCTGTATCACATGTAAGGAGCAAGCCTGTGCCTTTCTCTGCCAGATAATCAATGGCTGCCATATTCAAGCCGTACCCTTCTGCTTCCCGCTGCGGGATGTAATAATCCACCTGGGCGTCCAGTTTTTGCAGCAGTTTATATAAAATGGTGGTGGCGGTTATTCCGTCCACATCATAATCGCCAAAAACCGTAATCGGTGTTTCCTCCTCAATGGCGCTCAGTAATAAATCACAGCAAGCATCCATGCCTAAAAGGGTAAATGGGTCATAGAGCGCTGGATTTTCCTCCGGGCGTAAAAAAGCCTTCACTTCTTGGGGTGCTTTTATCCCCCGCAAATAAAGGATTTTTGCCAACATCGGATGGATATGATGTGTTTCTGCCATTGCAGTTACTTCGTCATTATTACACTGTCTTAACAGCCACTTGGTCATAAAGACACCTCATTATGTTTTATCACTGGTTTTAATTAATTCTCTCTTTTCCCTTCTTTTCCTGCCCTTTTCGGGGAAATAAAAAAAGAGAAAAGAATCTTTGTTCTTTTCTCAGATACCAAGAAATTTCTTTTTTAAGATACTGCCTAATTCACAGCAAATCATACCTAAAAACATCAGCGTACAGCCAAGTATTTTGTAGGCGTCAAATGATTCTGTTTGTCCGGTGACAATATCCGGAATCAGGAAAGCAAACACCGCCCCCCACACCGGCTCCATAGCCAGAATCAGTGCAGTATGACTAGGCGTTGTAAACCGCTGTACCAATGTCTGAATGCCAAATCCCCCCGCTGTTCCCAGAATACCTGTAAATAAAATAGTTAGAAAAACAATGGGCTTGGTAAAGAGCTGTATA